>SFHQ01000060.1 GCA_004556345.1 Clostridiales bacterium
TTATCTTCTGGACACTGCGGTTGCCTGCTATCTTCATTTTTAGGTAAATTATAATTCTTTCCAACCTCAATTCCGCATTTTCTCTTTACCTGTGAGATATACAGATTGGAAACCTTCATGCCGGCATTATGTTCAGCCACATACTTCTTTATCTCATCATATGTAGCCTTAGTCTCTGCAGATGTTATATCCATATCATCAAGTTCAATCGTGACATTAATGTAATCATCCGGCTTTTGTTTCAGTTGGGACAAAAGAACAACCGTCTCCACATGCCCTGTTCTTGGAAAGAGGTCCGCTGCCTCGGCCTGCTGCAAGTGATAGCCCTTCTCCCGCAGTCTCGCCACGTCCCGCGCCAGCGTGGCGGGGTCGCAGGAGACGTAGACCAGGCGGGTGGGGGACATTTGGGCGATGGCGTCGATGACTTCTTGGGAGATGCCCTTGCGGGGCGGGTCCACGCAGATGACGTCCGGCCGCAGTCCCCGGCGGGCCAGCTCTTGGGCGGCTTCCCCTGCGTCGGCGCAGAGAAACTCCGTGTTGGTCACGCCGTTGCGGGCGGCGTTGGCCTTGGCGTCCTCGATGGCGGCGGGAATGACCTCGGCGCCGATGGCTTTCCCGGCCCGGCGGGCCAGGACCAGGGTGATGGTCCCGATGCCGCAGTAGAGGTCTAAGACCGTCTCCGTCCCGGTGAGCTGGGCGAAGTCTAAAGCGCGGCCATAGAGGATCTCGGCCTGGTCCCGGTTGACCTGGTAAAAGGAGGGGACGGAGAGGCGGAAGTTCAGGTCACAGAGGGTGTCCTCCAGGAAATCCTGCCCCCAGAGGGTGTGGTACTCCTTGCCCAGAATGACGTTGGTCTTGGCCTGGTTCACAGACAGGACCACGCCCACCAGCCCCGGCTCCGCCGCCCGGAGCGCCTCGATGAGCTTGTCCTGCTGGGGGAGCTGCTTCCCGTTGGCGATGACGGCGCAGAGAGACTGGCCCTTCTGATTGACGCGCACATAGAAATGACGGATGAGGCCCTCATGGGCCTTTTCGTCATAAGCGGGGATGTGATAGTCTGCCATCCAGGCCCGGAAGGCGCTGCGCAGATGGGTGGCGGGCAGGGGCTGGAGGAGGCAGTCGGGGCAGTCGATCACGTCATGGCTCCGGGCGCGGAAAAAGCCCACGCGGGGGCCGTCCGCTACGGGGAACTGGATCTTGTTCCGATACCGGTCCGGCTGGGCTGCGCCGTGGATCACGGAGACCGCGCCGTCCCAACCGCCGATGCGCTGGAGGGCGTCCTGGACCTTCTGGCGCTTAAAATTCAGCTCCTCTTCGTAGGTCATGTGCCGCAGCTGACAGCCGCCGCACTTGGGGTACTGGGGACAGTCCGGGACCTGCCGGCCGGGGGAGGGCTCCGTCACCTCCGCCACCCGCCCCCAGGCGGCGGACTTGCCGACCTTTAAGAGCTGCACCTGGCAGAGCTCACCAGCCAAGGCACCCTTGACAAAAACGGCCTGCCCGTCCAACCGGGCCACGCCCTCCCCGGCGCTGCCGTAGCCCTCGATGCGGAGGGGATATACTTCGTTTTTCTTCGCTGCCATGGCTGCTGCTCCTTTTTGTGAGATCTTGAACATCTGTTGGTATCCCCTAGTATACCACAAGGGGCCTTGGAGGGACAAGCGGGAATCTCGAAGCAGCTCGTTTGCAGGAAGTTTCACGCCGTCTTGCATTTCAGGGAAAACAGGAGTAAGATAAAGCCAAAAAAACACCGGGCGGTGCCCGGAAGATCAGGGAGGTCTTTGCCCATGCAAGATGGTTTCATCAAAGTCGCCGCCGGAACCCCGGAGATCCGGGTGGCCGACTGCGCCTACAACGCCCAGGCCTGCCTTTCCCTGCTGCATCAGGCGGCGGCGGAAGGGGTCAAGGTTTTGTGCCTGCCAGAGCTGTGCCTGACCGGCTATACCTGCGGGGATCTCTTTTTGCAGGAGGCGCTGCTGCAAGGCGCGGAAGATGCCCTGCGCTCTCTCCTGGAGGGCAGCAAGGACCTGGACCTGCTGGCGGTGGTGGGGGTGCCGGTGCGGTACAACCAAAAGCTCTTCAACTGCGCGGCGGTGTTCTGCCGGGGGGCGCTGCTGGGCTTGGTCCCGAAGATCCATTTACCCAATTACACGGAGTTTTACGAGGGGCGCTGGTTCACCTCCGGCCGGGAACTGCGGGGGACGGACTTCTGCATCCCCTTTGCGAGACAGGAGAGCGTGGAGTTTTCTACGGGCCTGCTGTTCCGCTGCGTCAACGAGCCGTTGTTGACGATCGGGGTCGAGATTTGCGAGGACCTGTGGGTGGCAGATCCCCCCTCCACCCGCCTGGCCCAAGGGGGTGCGACGCTGGTCCTGAACCCCTCCGCCAGCGACGAGACGGTCTGCAAGGACGCCTACCGCCGGACGCTGCTGGAAGCCACCTCCGGGCGTCTGGTCTGCGGCTATGTCTACGCCGACGCGGGATGGGGGGAGTCCTCCACTGACCTCATCTATGCCGGGCACAGCCTCATCGCGGAAAACGGGACGATCCTAGCCGAGCGGCGCTTTGCAACCGGCCTGACCATCACCGAGATCGACCTGCAAAAGCTGGCCCACGAGCGGCAGCGCATGACGACCTACCCGGCGGACGCCCCCGACCTGTATCCAAATTACTTTGAATTGGAGCGCACGGAGACCCGGCTCACCCGCCCCATCGCCCCCAATCCCTTCGTCCCCGCCGACCACGGGGACCGGGCGGTTCGGTGCCGGGAGATCCTGACTCTGGCGGCGCTGGGGCTGAAAAAACGTCTGGCCCACACCAAGGCCAAAACCGCAGTGGTGGGTCTGTCCGGGGGCTTGGATTCGACCCTGGCGCTGCTCATCACGGCGCGGGCCATGGAGCTGCTGGGCCGTCCCCGGTCCGATATTTTAGCCGTCACCATGCCCTGCTTCGGCACCACCCAGCGGACGAAGTCCAACGCCCAAGTCCTGGCGGAGGAGATCGGGGCCAGCTTCCGGGAGATCGACATCGGCCCCGCCGTGAAGCTCCATTTTCAAGACATCGGCCAGGCCATGGAGGATCTCTCCGTCACCTTCGAGAACGGGCAGGCGCGGGAGCGCACGCAGGTCCTGATGGACCTGGCCAACAAGACCGGCGGCCTGGTCATCGGCACCGGGGACCTGAGCGAGCTGGCCCTGGGCTGGGCGACGTATAATGGGGACCACATGTCCATGTACGCCGTGAACGCAGGCATCCCCAAGACGCTGGTGCGCCATCTGGTGGCCTATGTGGCCGACGAGCAGCGGGGGAGCGCTCCGCGCCTGTCCACCGTGCTGGAGGATATTTTGGCGACCCCCGTCTCCCCGGAGCTGCTGCCGCCCAAGGAGGGAGAGATCGCCCAAAAAACGGAGGACTTAGTCGGGCCGTATGAGCTGCACGATTTTTTCCTCTACTACGCCGTCCGCTGGGGCTTCCGGCCCCGGAAGGTGTTCCGGCTGGCGGAGTATGCCCTGGGGGAGAAGTATGACCGGGCAACGCGCTTGCGCTGGTTGCAGAATTTCTACCGCCGCTTCTTCGCCCAGCAGTTCAAGCGCTCCTGTCTGCCGGACGGACCGAAGGTCGGTTCCGTGACCCTCTCGCCCAGAGGGGACTGGCGGATGCCCTCGGACGCTGCCGCAACGCTGTGGCTGGAAGAGGTGGAGCGCTTGACCATTTGACAGAAAAAGGAGAGGGCCGCATGGCCCTCTCCCTCAGTTTGTAGGAGCAAGGTTTTGTGGTTGTCTTACTTCACCACGCCGTCACAGAAGCGGTGCAGGATCGCAGAGACCTGGGCGCGGGTGGCGTTGCCCTGGGGCGCCAGGGTGGTGTTGGTCACGCCGTTGATGAGCTTGGCGGCGTTGGCCCAAGCCAGGGCATCCTTGGCGTAGGCGCTGACCTGGCCGTTGTCAGAATACCCGGACAGGTCGGCCTTCTTCGTCACGTCATAGCCCTTGTACTGCGCGTAGCGATACAGGATCGCCGCCATCTGCTCACGGGTGATGGAGGCGTTGGGCGCAAAGGTCGTGGCGGAGGTGCCCTTTACGATCTGGTTGGCCGCGGCCCAATTCACGGCGTCCGTGTACCACTGACCGGCGGGCACGTCCACAAAGGCGCTGGTGCCGGTGACGGCAGGAGAACCCTCCAGACGGTACAGAATGGTCACGATCATGGCGCGGGTGGTGGTGGTGTTGGGGGCAAACACATCCGCCGCCGTGCCGGCCATCATGCCCTTTTCATACACGTATTTCACATCGTTGTAGAACCAGTCGGCGGTCTTGACGTCCTTGAACGGCAGACCGGAGACGGGAGCCTCAGTCCACTTGGCGTAAACCGTGGTGTTGGCGTCCAGCTTCACAGAGGTGATCTTCTTGGTCAGGCCCTTGTCTGCATACCAGCCCTCGAAGGTCGCACCGGACTTGGTGGGAGCGTACTGGGCCAGGTCGATGGTAGTGCCCTTGTTCTTCGTGACCTTGCTGATGGCGCTGCCGCCGTTGGTCTCAAAGGTCAGGGTGTAGGTGGTGGAGGCAGAGCCGCCGCTGCCGGAACCGCCAGATGGTGTTGTTTCAGATGTAGACTTCATTATAGCAGAAATGGTGACATTCGATGCAGGCATACGCACTGTGGTATTAGGGGACTGTGCATCAGCAAATATATTATTGTCCGCATCGGATTGCCATTTTACAAACATATAGCCGTCTGGGACATAAGCGAGAATTTCCAGCGCTTCCCCTGCAAACGTAGTTGCAGAGGTGCTAACTCCATTGTCCTGCATAATTGCGCCGGATTTGATCGTTGCTGTGTAGGAAGAAAGGCTATCCTTCGTCAGGCTATCGAAATCATGGAATATTGTCTCTCGTTCACCTTCTACCGTATATCCTGCATCCTGAAGAATCCCAGATTCAATATTCATTGAATACTGGGTACTTTTTTTCAACGGGACATCGAAGAAATTTACCGTTCTTGCCGTAGTTTCGGTTGCATCAAATTCAGAAACGGTAATATCCATATCTCCCGTTCCGGTTCCTGTGTATTGGATATTGTACTTTGCA
>SFHQ01000061.1 GCA_004556345.1 Clostridiales bacterium
TGTAAGCATTGTTCCGTTATTTTCTTTTGCAGATCCTGTGGATCATAGACTCCGACCACCTGAAAGGCAGCCTGCTCATCAATACCGAACACAAGAACACCGCCACTGTCTTGGTTAGAAAAACTCGACAGCGTATCATACA
Organism: Clostridiales bacterium; assembly: GCA_004556345.1. Classification (GTDB taxonomy): domain Bacteria; phylum Bacillota; class Clostridia; order Oscillospirales; family Oscillospiraceae; genus Evtepia. Next base: position 143 of record SFHQ01000061.1, read on the forward strand.
GTCTCTTCGGACAGCCTGTTTGGGCGGATTTTAGCTCAATCGTTTGCTCTTCCGCTTTCTGTTTGCAAATTTTGTTTGCTAATTCAACAAACTCTTCAGTCAACACGCGAACACCACCCCTTTGATACGCTAATTATATCAAAGAGATTTTGCGGATTCAAGGGCATTTTGTGAAATGAACAAAGAACAAAATGTGGGAACGCTGTATAGTCCAGGAGCGCCTGTCTTGTCAAGACCGGCGCTCCTTTTTTAATGGGCAGCGGGAGCGGGGGATTCCTGCTGTTTCTGTTCCTCTTTGGCGATGCGCTTGGCGTTGGCCAGCATGAGCTTGATGCGGTTTTCCTGGTTGATCTTTGTCGCACCGGGGTCGTAGTCCACGGCGACGATATTGGAGTTGGGGTAATCGTCCTTCAGGGCGCGGATCATGCCCTTGCCAACGATGTGGTTGGGCAGGCAGCCGAAGGGCTGGGCGCAAACGATGTTGGGCGTGCCGGAGTGGATCAGCTCCAGCATCTCGGCGGTGAGCAGCCAGCCCTCGCCCATCTTGCAGCCGTCGTTTAAGTAGCCGTGAATGAGCTTGTGCAGCTCGGCAAAGGTGCCGGGGGCGCGGAAGCCGGCCTTGTTCAGGGCGGCGATCATGTCCAGCTGGCATTTTTCGATGTAGCCCATGAAGAACTGGCAGAGCAGCTGCTTGAGCTTGCTGCCGCCGAACATGTCCACGTCGGAGACGCGGTTGTAGATCTTGAAGATCATGAAGTCCGTCAGGCCCGGCACCACCGGCTCGGCCCCCTCGTCCAGGAGGAACTGCTCGAGCTGGTTGTTGCCCAGAGACGAGAACTTGATGTAGATCTCACCCACCACGCCGACCCGGATCTTCTCCTCGCCGGAGACGGGGATGGACTTGAAGTCGGCGCAGATCTCGTCAAAGATGCCGCGCATCTTCTTGCGGGACATGCCGTCGCCCTTGTCGAAGCGGTCCAGCAGCTCCGTGGTCCAGTGGTCCACGTGGGCAGCGGTGTCGCCGGGGTTTACTTCATAGGGGCGGACCTGGTTGGCCACGTTCATGATGAGGTCGCCGTACATCATGCCGTAGATGAGGCGGCGGATGAGGCCCACGGTCCAGTGGAAGCCGGGATTTTTCTCCAGGCCGAAGGAGAGGGAGATGACGGGGATATAGTCTAACCCGGCCTTTTCCAAGGCCTTGCGGAGCATGTGGATGTAGTTGGAGGCCCGGCAGCCGCCGCCGGTCTGGGTGATGAGCAGGGCGACTTTATGGGGGTCATAGCCGCCGTTCTGAATGGCGTCGATCATCTGTCCGATGACCAGCAGGGCGGGGTAGCAGGCGTCGTTGTGGACGTATTTCAGGCCGCTGTCCACGACGGCTTTCCCGTCGTTGTTCAGGATGGCCACGTTGTACCCAGAGCGGGCCAGAAGCTTGGCGAAGAAACCAAAGTGGATGGGCAGCATCTGCGGGATGAGGATGGTGTACTCCTTCCGCATCTCCTGGGTAAAGAGCAGGCGGCCGGTCTCGTCGTATTCTAGCTTAGCCATTTGCGTCCCCTCCTTCCGGTGCGTGTTTCTTGGCCTGGGCGTCTCTGGCGTCCAGGGCGGCGATGAGGCTTCGGATGCGGATCTTGACCGCGCCCAGGTTGGAGATGTCGTCGATCTTGAGCTGGGTGTACAGCTCGCCGTGTTCCTCTAGAATGGAGCGCAGCTCGTCCGTCGTGATGGCGTCCACGCCGCAGCCGAAGGACACCAGCTGGATGAAGGCCATGTCCGGCTGGGTGCAGACGTAGCGGGCGGCGTTGTACATGCGGGCGTGATAGGTCCACTGGTTCAGAACGTGGCGAGGCTCCTTGCCCATGTGCTGGAAGACGGCGTCCTCCGTCACCAGCACGAAGCCGAAGGACGTGATGAGGTCGTTGATGCCGTGGTTGATCTCCGGGTCCATGTGGTAGGGACGGCCGGCGACCACCAGGATCTTACGTCCGCTCTTCCGGGCAAAGTCGATGTACTCCGCGCCCTTCTGCTGGACCAGGCCCCGGAAGCCGTGGTAGGCTTCGTAGGCCTTGCGGATGGCCTTGACGGCCTCCCGCTTGGGCACGCCGAACTCGTCGGCCAGGAGCTTGGCGCCCTTTTTCTCAAAATCTTTCGGGCGGTGGATGCCCAGGTTGGGGTGGAGGTACTTGACCTTGGACAGGGCGGGGATGTTCACTGCCAGCAGGTCGGGGTAGTAGGCGACGACGGGGCAGTTATAATGGTTGTCTGCCAGGTGCTCGTCGAAGTTGTAGGACATACAGGGGTAGAAGATGGTGTCCACGCCCTCGTCCAGCAGGGCCATGACGTGGCCGTGCAGAAGCTTGGCAGGGTAGCAGACGGTGTCCGAGGGGATGGTCTGCTGCCCCTTGATGTACAGGCTCCGGGTGGATTCGGGGGAGAGGACCACCTCGAAGTTCAGGTTGGTAAAGAGGGTGTACCAGAAGGGCAGGTTCTCGTACATGTTCAGCCCGAAGGGGATGCCGATCTTGCCGCGGGAACCGTCGCCGCCGCCCTTGCCCTGGAGGGAGCGGAGATACTGATACTTGAACTTCATCAGGTCCGGGATGTCGATCTTCTCCTGGCCCAGGGGACGGGAACAGCGGTTGCCGGAGATGAAGCGGCGGCCGCCGTTGAAGCGGTTGATGGTCAGAGAGCAGTGGTTCGTGCAGAGCTTACAGGTGGCGGGCCGGGCCTCATGGGTGAACTCCTCTAAGTCCTTCGCAGAGAGCAGGGCGGACTTGGGCAGGCCAAGCTCCTTTGCGGCCAGGGCCGCGCCGTAAGCGCCCATGATGCCGGAAATCGTCGGGCGGGTGACTTCCCGGCCGATCTCCAGCTCGAAGGAGCGAAGAACGGCGTCGTTGAGGAAGGTGCCGCCCTGCACGACGATGTGCTTGCCCAGGTCGTCGGCGCTGGCGGCGCGAATGACCTTGTAGATGGCGTTTTTCACCACCGAAATGGAGAGGCCAGCGGAGATGTCTTCGACCGAAGCGCCGTCCTTCTGGGCCTGCTTCACGGAGGAGTTCATAAAAACGGTACACCGGGAGCCGAGGTTCACCGGGTGCTTGGCAAAGAGGCCCATCTTGGAAAAGTCCGCGATGGAATAGCCCAGGGCCTTGGCAAAGGTCTCGATGAAGGAGCCGCAGCCGGAGGAGCAGGCCTCGTTGAGCAAAATCGAATCGACTGCCCCGTTGCGGATCTTGAAGCACTTCATGTCCTGCCCGCCGATGTCGATGATGAAGTCCACGTCGGGGGTGAAGTGGCGGGCGGCGTTGAGATGGGCCACCGTTTCGACCAGGCCCAGGTCACAGGAGAAGGCGTTCTTGATGAGGTCCTCGCCGTAGCCGGTGACGGCGGCCCCGCAGATAGAAATGCGGTCGCCGCACTGGGCGTAGATCTCTTTTAATTGGGGCAGGACGATGCGGACGGGGTTTCCCTGGTTGGAGTGGTAAAACGAGTACAGAATGTTGTCGTCCTTGTCGATGAGGACGAGCTTCGTGGTCGTAGAACCGGCGTCGATGCCTAAGTAAGCGGGGCCGGTGTAAGTATGGAGGTCCACCGTGGGGACCGTCATGGACTGGTGCCGCCGGGAGAACGCCTCGTACTCCTCCTTTGAGGTGAAGAGGGGAGGCATGGTGTCCACGGGGGCGGAGACGGTGGTGGTGTGTTCGAGAAGGTCCAGCACGTCGTCAAACTTCCGGGGCTGGCACTCCTCGGTGCACAGGGCCGCGCCGATGGCGGCGAAGCAATCGCCGTCCTCCGGGAAGATGGCATGTTCTTCATCTAAGTGTAACGTCTCCACGAACCGCTGGCGCAGACCGGCCAGGAAGTGGAGCGGGCCGCCCAAGAACACGATGGTGCCCGTCAGCTCCCGGCCCTGGGTCAGGCCGGCGACGGTCTGATCGACCACGGCCTGGAAGATGGAGGCAGCCACGTCTTCCTTTCGTCCGCCCTGGTTCAGAATGGGCTGGATGTCGCTCTTGGCAAAGACGCCGCAGCGGGAGGCGATGGGGTAGATCTTCTCGTGCTTGAGCGACAGCTCGTCCAGCTCGTTCACCGAGACGTTGAGCAGGGTGGCCATCTGGTCGATGAAGGCCCCGGTGCCGCCGGCGCAGGAGCCGTTCATGCGCTCTTCCAGGGTGTTGCCGAAGAAGATGATCTTGGCGTCCTCGCCGCCCAGCTCGATGACGGCATCGGTCTGGGGGATGAACTGACGCACGGCAGCGGCGGTGGCGTAGACCTCCTGCACGAAGTCCAGGTTTGCAGCCTTGGCCACGCCCAGGCCGGCCGAGCCGGTGATGGAGAGCTTGATCTCCTGCCCGCCGAGCATCCCGCGCAGCCCTTGCAGGGTCTGGCAGGTGCGCTCGCGGGTCTTGGAATAGTGCCGCTCATAGGAGCGGAAGAGCAGTTTATTCTGTTCATCCAGCACCACGACCTTCACGGTGGTGGAGCCGATGTCGATTCCGATGCGCAGTGACATGATCTCACCTCAAAAACGTTTCAAACGTTTGAACAAATCTTTCTAATATAGTATCGTAAAGTATCCCAAAGGGGACAACCTAAAAATAAGTATTTCGCTCTATTATAGCGCACGATGTGTGGAAAAACAACTGCAAAGTTGTGCCCGGCGTTGCAAAATTTGACAAACAATGGTAGACTATTACAGACGGAGGTGGTTCAGTGAGCGGCGAAAAATTGACCGATGCAGAAGCCCGGCGGCTCATTGCTATGTTGAAGCGTGCGTTGATCGAAGCGATAGACTTTCCGGACAGAGGAAAGAAAGCGGAGTTTGACGTGGTTGGAGATACCAAGAA
>SFHQ01000062.1 GCA_004556345.1 Clostridiales bacterium
CCAGGGCATAATGGAGTTTATTCTTCATGTAGCTTTGCGCGGAAATGCGCCCTCATCTCATCTGGAGTCAGCCAGCCTTCTGTTTCGCCGGAGTGACGCCCTTTGGCCAGTTCGTTCATCAGTTGCAGGGTTGCTTGGGTTTTTTCATAGTCGTGAATATCCAGGATGGCGTATTTCCCGCGACCGTTTTTCGTCAAGAAGACCGGAGCGCCTACGGTTACGTCGTGCAGCACGTCGGTGTAATTTCTCAGGTCAGAAATGGGCTTGATGTTTGGCATAGTTCTTCGCTCCTTTCTGCCCTTAGTATACCGAACAGTGTTGTAAAATTCAACAGAAACTTTTACAACAAAGGGAGAAAAAACTCCGACCTTCTTCCTGGGAAAAAGATCGGAGTTTCCTTCCAGTTTTGAAAAATGGGGCTTGTCCAGCCGCTTACACGATCCGCCGGGCGGCGAAGTAGTTGGTGGTGTAGTAGCTGGTGTTTAGGCTGCTGATCTTCACACCGTCTTTGGCGGTGGAGGCGTGGACGATGTTGCCATCGCCGATGTAGATGCCCACGTGGGTGGGGTAGACACCGTTGGTGGAGAAGAAGACCAGGTCGCCCTGCTGCAAGTTGGACTTGGAGACGGCCACGCCGTTGTTGACCTGGTCCTTGGAGGACCGGTTCAGGGTCACGCCGAACTGCTTATAAATGTAGGACGTGAAGCCGGAGCAGTCGAAGGTCTCCGGGCCTGCGGTGCCGTAGACGTAGGGGTAGCCCACGTATTGCAGCGCGGCGGACACGATGGAGTTACCCTCCGGGTTGGTGTCGGCGTTGTCGTCGGGGTCGGGCTTGGAGACTTGGTCGCTGTCTTCCACCTTGGCATACTGGGCGGAGACATAGCCTGTCCGGCCGTTGCAGAGGATCTGGTACCAGCCGTTGGTCTTACCCGTGATGGGGAAGGTGTCGCCGTCCTCCACGGAGCAGAGGATGCCGTAGTTGGTGCCGGGGCCTTGGCGGACCCGCAGGGTGTCGCCGTTGGTGGTGACGCGGGCGTAGTTCTCTGCCTGGGCCGCCACGGCGGCGATGGTGGCGGTGCGCTCCACGCCGTTGGCGTCCTGGTAGACTACCTTGATCTGGCCGCTGGCCTGACTGGGGTCCACGGTCACGGGGCTGTCAGTGCTGGCAGTGACGCTGCTGGATGCGTTGGTCGTCGGGTCGCGGTCCACACGGATGGCGGTGCTGGAGCTGACAGGCGCAGCAAAGGCCGAGACGGACAGGGCCGAGGCGGCCAGCAGGCTCATGGCCAGCAGACGAGGCGCAAACGAGGAATGGTGCATAGGGATCGAACCTCCTTCTGGGGACGGGGGTCAGCGGGCGGACAAGGCCCGGTCCAGCCACACAGAGGCGATGTCGATGGCAGCGTACAGGCTGTCCTTCTCACTGCGCTTGACCACCCGGTCCCGGCCCTTGAGGTCGGGGGAGGTGAGCTGGAGCTGGATGCTGACCTTAGTGGCTACGTTCAGGTCTCCCACGGGCTTGGTGTCCAGAATTTGCAGCTGGATGATGTGGGAGTCGGACATATCGCCGTAATAGATGATGTTGTCTTTCCGGCGCAGGGGATGCCCCTTATAGGTAAGGGGAATTTTCTCGTTAGCCATAAAAACCTCCAATAAATAGGAAAAAGCTCCAGGCAGGCGCTGATTTTGCAGAAAAATCGACCTCCCGCCTGGGAGGGTCCAGTTGCCCTCATAACAAATGTAACCAAATTGTAACACACAAGACCCTAGTTGTCAAATCCCCCTGCCCAGGTATATAATAAAACCATCCAAACTGCGAAAGAAAGGGGAAGCTGAATATGAACGAAGTTTTGAAGGCCATGAAGGAGCGCCGCAGCATCCGCGCCTTCCAGCCCACCATGCCTCCCAAGGCCGACTTGGAGCAGATCATCGAGGCGGGCCTGTACGCCCCCAGCGGCAAAGGGGAGCAGGCGGCCATCATCGTTGCCGTGACCAACCAGGACCTGCGGGACAAGCTCGCCGCCGCCAACGCCAAGATCGGCGGCTGGAAGGAGGGGTTCGATCCCTTCTACGGCGCCCCCGCCGTCCTTGTGGTGTTGGGCAGAAAGGACTGGTTCACCCACGTCTACGACGGCAGCCTCGTCATGGGCAACCTCATGCTCGCTGCCCATTCTCTGGGCCTGGGCAGCATCTGGATCCACCGGGCCAAGGAAGAGTTTGAACAGCCGGAATACCAGCAGCTCCTGAAGGACCTCGGCGTCGAGGGCGAGTGGGAAGGCATCGGCCACTGCGCCATCGGCTATGTGAGCGGCAAAGTCCCCGCCCCCGCCCCCCGCAAAGACGGCCGGGTGTTCTGGGTCGAATGAGATGACACAGTAACAAAAAATATATACAACGCAGGATAAAAACGCAACGCAGATGCTTCGGCATCTGCTAGAGCTGGTAGGTAGCCCAGCCGTCTGCACAAGGTTGATTGGTGCAGGTAAGTAACCTTCCCCTCCGGGTCGTCCGTTCCTGTGAGATCAAAACAACAGGAGGGTTTCGTGATGGACGAAAGAAAAAATCAGCTGACGGTGTATTTTGAGGACCCATTCTGGGTGGGCGTGTTGGAACGTGTCGAGGATGGAGCGCTCTCGGTCTGCAAGGTCACGTTCGGGGCCGAGCCGAAGGACTATGAGGTTTGGGACTTTGTCTTGAAATACTATGATCGGCTGGAGTTTAGTCCATCTGTTGCCGTTGCAGCAGCGAAGAAGAACATGGGCAATCCCAAGCGGCAGCAGCGGGAGGCGAGAAAGCAGACGGCGGCGGTCGGCATTGGGACCAAAGCCCAGCAAGCCTTGCAGTTGCAGCGAGAGGAGCGCAAGCTGACGAGAAAGACCGTGAGCCGTGAGCAGCGGGAAGCGGAACAGGCGCGGCGGTTTGCGCTCCGGCAGCAGAAACGAAAAGAGAAGCATCGGGGCCACTAATGATGTATTTTTATAAAGCAGGTGCGATTTTTCGAGCAAACCCCCTTGACAGATGGGGAGAAATGGGAGATAATAAACTACTGAATATCCCGAAGGTAAATTGCTTTGGGAGGAAGGGAGGTGCCTGCCGTGGCGGAGAAGAAAAAGAAATCCGGCGACCGTAAGATCGCGAAAAACAGCAAAGCCTTTCACGACTATTTCGTGGAGGACAGCTACGAGGCGGGCATCGAACTGGCGGGCACGGAAGTGAAGTCCATTCGCATGGGCAACGTGAATCTGAAGGACGCCTTCTGCACCATCAAGGACGGGCAGATGACGCTCAACGGAATGCACGTGAGCCCCTATGAAAAGGGCAACATCTTCAACCGCGAACCCCGCCGCCCCCGCCGCCTGCTCATGCACAAGCGGGAGATCCAGCGGCTCTTCGCCAAGATCAAGCAGGACGGTTACACCCTCGTCCCTCTGAGCCTGTATTTCAAAGGCCCCAGGGTGAAGGTGGAGGTCGGCCTATGCAAGGGCAAAAAGCTCTACGACAAGCGGGACGCCGCAGCCAAGAAAGACGCAAAGCGGGAGATGGACCGGGCGCTGAAAATGCAGCGGCGGTAAAGCTTCCTTCGCAGAATCGCAAATCATAAGGAGTGTATCGACATGGCACAGAATCCTATCGTTACCATCGAGATGGAAGACGGCGGCAAGATCGTCGCAGAGCTGTATCCTGACCTGGCTCCCATCAGCGTGAACAATTTCATCAGCCTCGTCAAGAAGGGCTTCTATGACGGCCTGATCTTCCACCGGGTCATCTCCGGCTTCATGATCCAGGGCGGCGACCCCCAGGGCATCGGCATCGGCGGCCCCGGCTACTGCATCAAGGGCGAGTTCTCCGCCAACGGCGTGAAGAATCCCATCAGCCACAAGCGCGGCGTGCTGTCTATGGCCCGCGCCCAGGCCATGGACTCCGCCGGCAGCCAGTTCTTCATCATGCACGCCGACGGGGAGTTCCTGGACGGCCAGTATGCCGCCTTCGGTATGGTCACCGAGGGCATGGACGTGGTCGACCGCATCGCCGCCACCAAGACCGGCATGAACGACAAGCCCAAGGCCGACCAGCGCATGAAGAAGGTCACCGTGGAGACCTTCGGCGTGGACTACCCCGAACCCGAAAAGCTGTAATCGAGCGTTCCGCTTTGGGATTTTTGCAACGACTGTATCCAGCCCTCCCACAGGTCGGGCGAGACCTGACCTGTGGGACCGGCCGGTTCCAACCTATTTTGTATAGGGGGGCGTACTGGTTTCGACGGGGACATGGGTGCAGGAATAGCGGGCGGATGTGTCTGTCATCCTTAAAACAGGCAACTTATAAATTAAAGAACAACGATTACGAAGTTCTCGCTGCGGCTTGACGCAGCCGTCCAACCCAGAAGGACCACGAGCTGGGCTTGGGCGTGACCTGAGTGGTGCACGTGACCGGAGTAAGCTTTGCCTCCGGCATGCACAATGAAGCTACCAAACCATGCAGTATGACGGCTTACGTCATGGCAAGGGAATGTAAATAACCGTCTGCGCCCGGAGAGGTTCCTGAGGAAGTGTTTTCGGACGGGGGTTCAACTCCCCCCGCCTCCACCACAAAAGTGCGTAACCGTTGATACAAATGGTTACGCACTTTTATTTTTTTCCTATTGGAAAAGCCTTAGAAAACAAAGAGTTCTGGCAACAGGGGGTTCAAATCGAACTTCTTGCCGCCAGAACTTTTTTGTTTTCAGCTGAAATGCGCCATTCTTTCGTTTCCAACTCTGAACCCCCTAAGCTACCAAAAATGTGATAGTTTAGGAAAAATATGAAAGTATCAGGAATAATTTGAAAGTTCAATACAACTAATCCGCTTCGCCATTTCGGCTTTCTTTTGTGCTGTTCTCCGAGAGGGGAATCTCTGTTCTAAATAAAATCCGACTGACCATCTATATGAATATTAGCCTACTGAAGATTTCTTTTTCGAGCTGTA
>SFHQ01000005.1 GCA_004556345.1 Clostridiales bacterium
GTGTGTTGATGTAAGTTCCCTTCTTCCCCTTCTCACTCATAAATTGTGTGAAGCGTTTTACAACCGCCAGAGAAATCTCTTCAATCTCTGTGATCTCCAGCTCTTCCTCACAAAAACGCAGAAAGAGATTGAGGTTATTCCGGTATCCCTTGATCGTCTTAGGGGTATACTTTCTAACCTCAATCTCTATCAAATACTCCTGCCGCAATGCCTGCAATTTCATCTCATGTTCTCCTTTCTGACACGAAAAAGTATGTCACAAAAGAAAAGTCACGGATGTCATCGTTTGAGTCAGGTATATCGCAACAAGATTTCTTCCATTCATAAAAAGTTCTATTTTCTTCTGTTTTCCAAGAAAATATAGCGTTTTTATTAAGAAAAAATCAAATCAGTCCTGATCCCAGTTGTGATACACGTTCTGGACATCGTCATTGTCCTCCAAAGAGTCAATGAGCTTCTCCATGTTCTTCAGGTCAGCGGGATCGGTCAGCTTGACATAGTTCTGGGGCACCATTTCCACCTGGGCGGAAGCAAAGACATAGCCCTTGGCTTCCAGGGCGGAGGCCACCTTGCCGCAGTCGTCCGGCTCGGTGTAGATGGTGAAGCAGTCCTCTTCCGGCTCGAAGTCGGAAGCGCCGCAGTCCAGGGCGTCCATCATCACGGTGTCCTCGTCCAGGTCGCCGTCCTCGTTGTCCAGGATGATGACGCCCTTGCGGTCGAAGGACCAGGAGACGCAGCCGGTGGGGCCCAGGCCCTTGCCGAATTTGTCCAGCAGGTGGCGGACCTCCGGGGCGGTGCGCTGACGGTTGTCAGTCAGGGCCTCGACGATCACGGCCACGCCGTTGGGGCCGTAGCCCTCGTAGACGACGCTCTCGTAGTTGTCGGTGTTGTTGGCGCCCAGGGCCTTGTCGATGGTGCGCTTGATGTTGTCGTTGGGCATGTTCACTGCCTTGGCCTTGGCAATGACAGTGGCCAGACGGGAGTTGTTGTTGGGGTCGCCGGAGCCGCCGGTCTTAACGGCCACGATGATCTCCTTGGCCACCTTGGTGAAGGCGGCGCTGCGCTTGGCGTCGGCTGCGCCCTTGGTTTTCTGAATGTTATGCCATTTGGAATGTCCGGACATTTTGGAATCGTTCCCTTCCTATGAATCAATCCGGGGCGCTCAGACAGCACCCCATTTTAGTGTTTTAACTGTGTTATTTTAGCACAAGGGGACGGCCTTGACAAGCCTTCTGCCTTAGAAATATTGGAAAACCTCCCCCTGGCGCTGGGAAACCGTGACCTGAAGCTCCGGAAAGGCGGCTTCCAGCCACCCGGCGACGACAGGGCAGACCATCGTCTCCGTGGAGTAATGCCCTGCATCCAGCAGGTTGATGCCCAGGGCCCTGGCCTCTAAGTAGATGTCGTGCTTGAGGTCGGCGGTCAAAAACGTGTCGCACCCCATGGCCTGCGCCTCAGCCAGCATGGACCCGCAGGCTCCGCCGCCCACGGCGACCTTCTGCACCGGCACCCCGGCGTCCATGGCCCGGATGCCGCCCAGCTGCAAGCCGTCTTTGGCCCGCTGGGCGAAGGCTTGGACGGACATCGGCCCGCCGGAGAGTTTCCCCACCCGGCCAATGCCGTAGGGAAGGCCGTTCTCGTCCGTCCCATCCACTTCCAGCGGCACGGGGTCTATTAAGCCCACCGCCTGGGCCAGGGCGTCGTTCACGCCCCCCTGCGCGGCGTCTAAATTGGTGTGGGCGCAGATGGCGGCGATGCCATGCTCGATGAGGGTCAAAATTTTTCGGCCTGTCACGCTCTCGTCTGTGACACGGCCCAGCTTGTCCCAGATGACCGGGTGGTGGGCCACAATGAGCTGGGCCCCCATCTCGATCGCTTCCTCGATGACCTCCGGGGTGATGTCCAGGGCCACCAGCACGTTGGTGACGGTCTGCTCCCCGTGGCCGACCAGAAAGCCCGCGTTGTCGAAGCCCAGCTGGGTCCGGAAGGGGGCCTTTTGGTCCAGCAGAGCATAAATTTCGTTTACCGTTGCCATGTCTTCCACGTCTCCTTTGTCGCTTCCAGCTCGTCGATCAGCGCCCGCTCTGCGGCCAGGGCGGCGGGGTCCGGGGCGCTCCCCCGCTCCATGCCCTCCAAGGCCCGTCTGCGGCGCCGGATCAGATCGGTGAGATAGGCCAGGCGGTGGGGGCTGTCCTCCCCCTGGGTCTGGCGGCCCGCCCACAGCTCGCCGGGGGTATAGGGCGTGCTGCTCCCGCCGGTGGCGGAGAGGATCACATACAGCTTTTTTCCCTCCTGGGCCAGGGTCTCTTTTGCGATGCAGTATCCGTTTTCCAGGAGCCACCGGCGCAGGTCCTCCTGTGCCGTCATGGGCTGCAAGATCAAATGCGCCTGCTTCGTCCAGGGGGCGGCGGCTAAAATGCGGGCGATGAGATCGCCCCCCATCCCGGCGATGACCACGGTGTCCACCTCGTCCGCCCGGACGTCCGCCAGGCCGTCGCAGCGGCGAAACAAGATTGTTCCCACGCCATAGCGCTCCGCCGTCTCCCGGCCCCGCTGGAGGGGGCCTTCGTTCACGTCCGTGGCCACGGCGGAAGCAATGCCCCCGTCCAGCAGCAGGCGGACGGGGAGATAGGCGTGATCCGTCCCCACGTCGGCCAGTCTCGCGCCCTCAGGGACGAGCGCAGCAATGGCCGCCAGGCGGGGGGAAAGCTCTAGTTTGTTCATACGTCCTCCTGACAAAAAAACGGGAGCGGTATCCGCCCCCGTTTTTCGATGGTCATAGCTTAGTTCTTGCGGTTGGCCTTGATGATGTCGTTCAGGCGCTCCACCAGCTCCTCGACGGGCTGGTCATGGACCATGCAGGCCTCCTCCACGGTCTCGTTGCGAGAGGCGGGGCAGCCCAGGCAGTGCATGCCGATGTCCAGGAAAGCAGGGGCCGTCTCCGGGGCGATGTCCAGGATGTCGCCCACAACGGTGTCCTTGGTGATGACGGTAGCCATGTTCGTTTCCTCCAATTCTAAAGTATCTTTGGTCGGGTCTTCTGACGAGACAGCATCCCCATCTCCAGCCAAAATACCCTCTATTTTTCATACTCTGTGGGGGCCGTGTAGGGGCCGCAGACCTCTGCGGCCCGCTCCCAACAGAAAAAGGGGAACTGACGTAACGGCAGTTCCCCTTTCTTTGTGTTTGTTTCTGCCGTAGACGTTCTGAAATTAGTCGTCGTACTCGTCCCGGTCAGCGGCGCGGGCGTCGTTGAGCAGGGCGCGGATGGACAGGGAGACCTTCTTGCGGTCGTAGTCGATGTCGGTGATCTTCACGTCCACGATCTGGCCCTCTTCCAGCTCGTCGCTGGGCTTGTCGATGCGGTGATCGGCGATCTGGGAGATGTGGATCAGGCCGTCGACACCGGGAACGATCTCAGCGAAAGCACCGAAGGTCATCAGCTTGACCACGCGAACGGAAGCCACGGAGCCGACCTCGTAGGTGGAGGTAAACTTCTCCCAGGGATCCTCGTTGTGGTCCTTCATGCCCAGAGAGATCTTCTTCTTCTCAGGATCGAAGGCGATGACGTAAACGCTCACCTCGTCGCCCACGGAGACGACCTCGGCGGGGTTCTTGATGCGGCTCCAGGACAGCTCGGAGACGTGGACCATGCCGTCCACACCGCCGATGTCGACGAAAGCACCGTAGGAAGTCAGGGACTTCACGACGCCGTCGTACTTCTTGCCGACCTCGATGTTTGCCCAGACCTCAGCAGCCTTAGCGGCACGCTCCTCAGCGCGGACGGCGCGGATGGAGCCCACCACACGGCGGCGGGAACGGTTGACCTCGGTGATGCGCAGCTTCACGTGCTCCTTGATCATCTCGGACAGGTCAGCGCCGCGGGGCATACCGGTCTGAGAAGCGGGCACGAAGACGCGGATGCCCTTGACGTTCACGACGATGCCGCCCTTGTTCTGCTCGGTGACGGTACCCTCCATGATGGTCTTGTCCTCGACAGCGACCTCGATGGTGTCCCAGTTCTTCACGCTGTCCAGACGCTTCTTGGACAGGGTGGCCACGCCCTCCACGTCGTTGACGCGCATGACGTAGGTCTCGATGGTGTCGCCCACCTTCACGATGTCCTCCGGCTTCACGGAAGGATCATCGGTCAGCTCAGAGATGGGGATGTAGCCGGCGTGCTTGGTCCCCAGGTCCACGTTGACCTCGCTGGGGGTGATGCCGGTGACGACACCGGTGACCTTGTCGCCCGTATTTAAAGTCTTGATCGACTTCTCCAGCATATCAGCAAAAGATTCTTCGATCTCCATAGCGTTGTTGTTGTTTTCCTCGCTCATTTTGTGATTGACCTCCTTTATTATCCACCCCGGCGTAGACGCGCCGGCGGTGATTCCCACAGAAGCTACCCCGCTCACCATCCTCCGGTCGAGCTCCTCAGCCCGGCTGATGTGGTAAACCAGCGGGCAGTGTGCCCGGCATAACTCAGCAAGACGGGTCGTGTTGGAGCTTTTCCGGTCGCCGATGACGATCATGGCGTCACATTGCTCCGCCAAACTCTGCGCTTCTGATTGCCGCATACACGTAGCATCACATATTGTATCAAAAATCTCGGCGTTTGTACACTCTTTTTTTACTTTTTCTCGGCAGGGGCTCCAAATTCTATCCGTTGATGTAGTTTGCGAAACCAGAGTGATGGGTTTTTGTGGATTTTCTTCGTATTCCTTTAAAAACTCCCCCAATTCCGTTGCATTTCGGAAGATTTTAGCACCAGTACACCAGCCGGCAATGGCCGTGACCTCCGGATGGACGGGGTCGCCGATGATGATGACCTGTCTCCCCCGCCGGCTGGCGTCCTGGACGATCTGATGGATCTTCGCCACCTTGACGCAGGTCGCGTCGGCCACGGGACAGCCCATTTCCTGCAACTTATCATAGACGGCCTTGCCCTCGCCGTGGGAGCGGATGATGACGCCACAGCCCGGCGGGACCTGGTCAACGCGCTCCACACAGCCCACGCCCTGCTCGGCCAGATGCTCGATCACATGGTCATTGTGGATCACCGGGCCGAGCATCACATAGGGGGCGTCCCCGGCGGCGATCTTCTCCGCCAGCTGCACCGCCCGGCGCACGCCGAAGCAGAAGCCGGCAGACTTGGCCAGCATCACCTTCATCCCTGGACCTCCCGTTCTGCGCGGGTGTCGCGAATGGCCCGGATGTGCTCCATGATGTCCTCCGTGACCCGCTCATAGTCCTCGGCGTTGGCCCGGCGCTTTTCCGTGAAGGGCATGTAGGGCTCGCCGATGTACACCTTGGTGCGCTGAAACAGCTTGCGCTCCGGCGTAATGTAAACAGGCAGGATGGGCACACCGGTCCGAATGGCCAGCATGGCCGCGCCGGTCTTGCCCGCGCCGATCTCGGCGTGGCGGGTGCCTTCGGGGAAAATAAGCAGCTTCTCGTTGCCCTTCAGCGCTTTCAGCGCCGTCTTGACTGCCCCCACGTCGGACTTGCCCCGGCGGACCCAGATGACAAAGCCCAGCCAGCTCAGCAGCCACCCGGCGAAGGGATAGTGCTTGATCTCCTCCTTTGCCATGACCCATATCTTATCTTTCACGGAGAAGGAATAGACGACGTAGAAGGGGTAGCAGATCACCGCGCCCCCCTTGGGGATGTTGTGTTTCCCGTAGGTCTTCAGGGGCCAGCGCAGGGTCAGAATGCTAAAGATAAATTTACTGATAACATAGGCAAGCTGATATAACGTCACAGCGGTACCCTCTCTTTCACGATGGCGAGCAGGGCCTCCAGACTCGCGTCAAAATCCAAGGCCGACGTGTCCAGCAGCACCGCATCCTCCGCCTGCTTCAGGGGGGCGGCGGCCCGGTGGCTGTCGGCGTAGTCCCGCTGGGTGATCTCCTCTAAGAGCTGCCGGTAGTCCACCGGCTGGCCCCGCTGTTCCAGCTCCCGGCAGCGGCGCTTGGCCCGCTCTTCGGGGGAGGCCGTCAGGAAAACTTTCACATCGGCGCCCGGCAGGACGACGGTCCCGATGTCCCGCCCGTCCATGATGACGTTGTGGGTCCGGGCCAACGCCCGCTGCATGTCCAGCAGAAACGCCCGGACCTCCGGGTAGGCCGAGACCAGAGACGCATAGCCGGAGACTGCGTTCTCCCGGATGGCCTTGGTCACGTCCTCGCCATTGAGCAGCATGTGCTGCAAGCCATCCTCCCCATAGGTCATGGCGATCCGGATCTCCGGCAGGCGGATCAGCACCTGGGCCTTGTCCCCGCAGTCCCCGCCGGAGCGGGCCACGAACAGGCCGACGGTGCGATAGATCGCGCCGGTGTCCACATACAAAAAGCCCAGGCGGGCCGCCAATGCTTTCGCCAGGGTGCTCTTCCCGGCGCCGGCGGGGCCGTCGATGGCAATGCTATAAAATTTGGGTTCCATAGTTCAGTGCGTCTCCTCCTTGCAATACTGGGCCGCGCCCTCGCCCGCCGCCCGGCCGGTGCACCAGGCGATCTGGAGGTTGAAGCCCCCAGTATAGGCGTCCACGTCCAGCACCTCCCCCGCCATGAACAGGCCGGGGGCTTTTTTCGACTGCATGGTGCCGGGGTCCACCTCGCCGGTCTTCACGCCGCCGGCGGTGATGATGGCCTCCTTCACCGGCCGGGGACCGGCCAGGGGGATGGAAAAGGCTTTCATCGTCTCGATGAGCCGCCGCCGCTGGCCCTTGGTGAGGGCGTTCACCGGCAGGTCCGGGGGGATGTCCGCCCGCTGGCAGGCCACGGGGACCATCAGCCGGGGCAGCAGGCCCTCCAGCATGTTGTGAAAGGCCTTGTTGGGGGCCTGGGCAATGTCCCGCAGGATACGGGCCTCCAGCTTGGCCTCGTCCAGGGCGGGCTTGAGGTCGATGAGAGCCGTGTACTGGTCCTTCTCCCACTTGCAGTGGGCGCTGGCGCTCAAGACCAGGGGGCCGGAGAGGCCGAAGTGGGTAAAGAGCATCTCCCCCAGCTCCTGGAAGACCACCTTTTTCTTCTGGTTCTTCACGGTGAGGGTAACGTTTTTCAGGGAAAGCCCCTGCATCCGGGCGCAGGTCTCCCCCGCCTCTTCCAGGGGCACCAGGGAGGCCCTGGGGGCCACGATGGTGTGCCCCACGGACTCCGCCAGCCGGTACCCGTCCCCGGTGGACCCGGTGGCGGGATAGGAAAGGCCGCCGGTGGCCAGGATCACGGCCCCGGCCGGGAGGGTCTCCTGGGTCAGCACCACGCCGGTGACCCGCCCATCCTCCACTTGCAGTCCGACGGCCCGGTCCTGTTTCTGGGGGATGCCTGCCCGTTTCAGGGCATAGAAAAGGGCGTCGATCACGTCGGCGGCCCGGTCGGAACAGGGAAAAACACGTCCCCCTCGTTCCGTCTTCAGGGGGACGCCTAGTGCTTCAAAATATGCCATCACCTGGTCCGGGGGGAAGCGGTTCACGGCGCTGTACAGAAAGCGGCCGTTTCGGGGCACGTTGGCCAGCACGCCCTCCGGAGTCGTGTTGTTGGTCAGGTTGCACCGGCCCTTGCCGGTGATATAGAGCTTGCGCCCCAGCTTTTCGTTGGGCTCGATGAGGACCACGGGCACGCCGCTTTTCTTCGCCCAGAGGGCGGCCATCATGCCGGCTGCGCCGCCGCCGATGACCGCCACGGGAGCCTGGTTCATTGGTTCTCCTCCTCCATGCTCACGAACACGCCGTACTCCTGCCAGATGTGCTCCAGCCGCTCGAAGTGGTCCACCACGTCGGACTTGCTGCGGGCAATGGCCACCAGCAGGGCGTTGATGAGGCTGAGGGGAGCGACCAGGGAGTCCACGAAGGACGCCATGTCACTCTTGGCCAGCAGGACGTAGTCGGCGGCCTTCGCCATGCTGTTGGAGGCGCTGTCCGTAATGGCCACGACCTTAGAGCCTCGCTCGTGGGCAAAGTTGATGGCCCGGACCGTCCGCCGGGAGTAGCGCGGGAAGGACAGGCCGATGGTCACGTCCCCCTCGCCCACCTGGACGATCTGATCAAAGATCTCCTGGTTGGCGCTCTCGCCCACATGCACGACGTTATCGAACATCAGGCCGAAGTAGAAGGACATGAAGCCCGCCAGGGAGCCGGAGGACCGGGTGCCCAGGATGTAGATCTTCTTGGCGTTGATGATGGTATCCACCGCCGCCTGGAAGCTCTCCCGGTCGATCTCCTCCATGGTCATGCGAATTTTTTCCATGTCCGACTGCATGACGGACGTGACCACGTCCTGGTTGCCGATGATGTCGTTGGACACCTCGATCCGCTGGATGGACGTGAGCCGGTTGCGAATCATTTCCTGCAGTGCTTTCTGCATGGCGGGGTAGCCGTCGTATTTCAGCTCCGATGCGAAGCGCACCACGGTGGATTCGCTGACGTGGACGGTCTTGCCCAGCTTGCTGGCGGTCATAAAGGCCGCCTTGTCATAGGAGGACAGAATGTAATTGGCAATGAGCTTCTGTCCCTTGGAAAAGGTATTCATTTTGCTGCTGATGAGAGATAGAATATCTTTCGACATAAAATCGCCTCCTGTACCATGCGGACGGGCCGATCCGCTCCGCCGCATTTCACCATTCTTTTGCAAATATTATAGCGCGGCTTTCCCCATTTTGCAAGAAAAAATTCTTAATCTTGCACAGAGATTTCCCGCTCCAGCAGCGCCGTCTCCGCTGCCGTCAGGGGGCGCCACTGGCCGGGGGCCAGGGCCGGGTCCAGTGGGAGCTTTCCCTCCCGCACCCGCTTGAGGCGGGTCACGGTGAGTCCGCAGTGGGCGCACATCCGGCGGACCTGGCGGTTTTTCCCCTCGTGGATGGTGACGGAGAGCCTGGCCCGCTCCCCCGTCTGGGCCAGCAGGCGGACCTGGGCCGGGCGGAGGGCCTGGCCGTCCAGGGTCATGGGGCGCTCCAGCCCCTTCTCCGCGCCGGTCCGATAGCCCTTGACCCAGACGAGATATTCCTTTTCGACCTCTTGGCTGGGGTGGAGCAACGCATTGGTCAAGGCCCCGTCGTCGGTTAGGAGCAGCAGCCCCTCGGAGTCCAGATCCAGCCGCCCAACGGGCCACACCCTGGCCCCGCAGTCCTTCACCAGGTCGGCGACGGTCCGCCGCCCCTTCTCGTCGGCCAGGGTGGTCACGACGCCGCGGGGCTTATAGAGCATGAGCAGCGTCCGCGTCTCCGTCCGCCCCACGGGGACGCCGTCCAGGGCGATGGTGTCCGTCTCCGGGTCGGCCTTGTCCCCCAGGGCGGCGGGCACACCGTTCACCGTCACCCGGCCTTCGCGCAGGTATTCCTCCGCCTTGCGCCGGGAGCAGACGCCGCCGGCGGATAAGATCTTTTGCAGTCGTTGGTCCATACAGGCCCCCTCCTTGTATCCAGACAGGAAAGCACCGCCCGACGCACAACGTCCGGGCGGTGTTCTGCTGAAAGTTTGTTGGGGGTAGTATACCGTAGGGGTCAGGGGTTGTCAAGCGTTGTGTCCGCCAAGACCCAGCAAGTCCCGCAGGGAGGGGACGATCCGCCCCGCCTCCCGCTGGATGTCATAGGACCAGACGAGATAGCTCCGGCCGATCTCCTGCCCGCCGCAGAAAAATCGGATCGTTCCCGCAATCTCTCCCTGCTTCAGGGGCGTTTCCATCTGGGCGGGCAAGTCTTTCTCCACCGTCACCTTCTCCCCTTCCGCCAGGGGGTAGGCCACGGTGTCCCGGACCTCCACCGGGGCGCTGTGCAGCAGGCTTCCCGTCACCGGGACCTGCCCCGCCGCTTCCCCGGCCTGGGCCAGCACCCGGCGGGGATAGGTCGAAAAGCCGTAGTCAAACAGCGCCTTGTGGTCGGCCCAATCGTCCCGGTCGTTGAGGGTCACGCAGATGAGATTCTGCCCCGCCCGCCGGGCACTGGAGACCAAGGTCCGCCCCGCCTGGCGGGTGTAGCCGGTCTTCATGCCGGTGCAGCCGTCATACTGCCAAAGGAGCTTGTTGTGGTTGGTCAGCGCCCGCCCCTCCAAGGTAATGGACTTCGTTGCGATGATCCTGGCGATGGTCTCATTGTGCAGGCAGGCCCGCCCCAGCTTTGCCATGTCCAGGGCGGAGGCATAGTGCCCCGCATCCCCCAGGCCGTTGGGGTCGGAGAAATGGGTGCTCGTCATGCCCAGATCGGCCGCCCGCTGGTTCATCCACTCCACGAACGTCTCCACGTCCCCGGCGCAGTAACCGGCCAGCGCCACCGCCGCGTCGTTGCCGGAGTGGAGCAGGAGGCCATAGAGCAGCGTCTCCACCTGCAGGATCTCTCCGGGTCTCAGATAGAGGGAGGTCCCCTCGATGCCCGTCCACTCCGGCTGGATCTTCACCGGCCGGGCCAGGTCGCCCCCCAGAGACTCCACCGCCACCAGCGCCGTCATAAGCTTCGTGGTGCTGGCCATGGGGCGGGGGGTGTTCTCGTCCTGGGCATATAAGATACGCCCTGTGTCGCCGTCCATCAGCACCGCCGAGGCGGCGGAGGTTGCGGGCGCGGCGGCCACAGGGCATACCAGTACGGTGCTCAGTAAAACCGTCAGAATCATCACGCGGACTTGCATGGGCAAGCTCTCCCTTCCCAACTTTGAGATTGGGATAGGATGCCCGTTTTTTCAAAAACTATGCTCAGCCCTTGGCTTCCGCCCAGCTGTGCCCGGCGTTGGCGTCGGCGATGAGGGGGACGGAGAAGCTGCCTGCCCCCTCCATCTCCTGGGTCAGGATCTCTTTCACCTGCGCCTCCTCGGCCTGGGGGCACTCGACGATGAGTTCGTCGTGGACCTGCAAGATGAGCTGGGCCTGCAAGCCCTCGGCCTTGAGCCGAGCGGCCACGCGGATCATGGCCAGCTTCATCACGTCCGCCGCCGTGCCCTGGATGGGCATGTTCAGCGCCACCCGCTCGCCAAAGGCCCGGAGATTGAAATTGGAAGATTTTAATTCCGGCAGCCAGCGGCGGCGGCCCATGAGCGTGGAGACATAGCCGTCTGCCTTGGCCTGGCGCTTGATGCGCTCCATATAGTCCCGCACGCCGGAGAAGGTCTCCAGATACTTCTCCATATAGTCCGAGGCCTCTTTCCGGCTGACCCCGATGTCCTGGGCCAGGGAGAAGCCGGAGATGCCGTAGACGATGCCGAAGTTCACCGCCTTGGCCCGGCGGCGCAGCTCGGACGTCACCTGGTCCTGGGGCAGGCCGAAGACCTGGGCGGCGGTGTGGGCGTGGATGTCCTCCCCCGCCCGGAAGCTCTCGATCATCTTCTCGTCTCCGGCCATGTGGGCCAGCAGGCGCAGCTCGATCTGGGAGTAGTCCGCGTCCACCAGCACCCAGCCGGGGCGGGCGATGAACATCTTGCGGATCTGCGCCCCCAGCTCCGTCCGCACGGGGATGTTCTGTAAGTTTGGCTCCGTGGAGGAAAGCCGCCCCGTGGCCGTTACCGTGTTCTGGAAGCAGGTATGGATGCGCCCGTCGGCGGCGATGACCTTGGACAGGCCCTCGACATAGGTCGAGTTGAGCTTGTTCAGCTGGCGGTACTCCAGAATGCGGTCGATGATGGGGTGGTGCGCCCGGAGCTTTTCCAGCACTTCCGCACTGGTGGAGTAGCCCGTCTTCGTCTTCTTCACCGGCGGCAGGCCCATGTCCTCAAACAAGACCTTGCCCAGCTGCTGGGTGGAGTTGAGGTTAAATTCCTGCCCGGCCATGACCCAGATCTCCCCTTGCAGGGCGGCGATGCCGGTTTTGAGCTGCTCTCCAAAGTGGGTCAGGGCGTCCAGGTCCACCAGCATCCCGGCCTGCTCCATCTCGGCCAGGACGGGGCAGAGGGGCAGCTCCAGTTCCTCATAGACCCGATCGAGGCCCAGCTCCGCCAGCTTGTCCGGCAGCACGTCATACAGCGCCGCGATGAGAACGGTGTGGCTGGCCATGGCCCCCATGGCCTTGGCTGCGCTCTCTGTGTCCTTCCAGGCTTTACTGCCCAGATAGTCCTTGTCCGGGGGAAATGTCTCGGTGAAATACTGCCCGGCTACTTTATCCAGGGCGTAGCTCCCGTCCGTGGGGGCCAGGAGATAGGCCGCAATGGCCGCGTCAAAGACAAAGCCCTGGGCCGTCAGCCCCCTGGCCAGTGCCCAGCGCATCACGTCCTTGATGTGATAGCCCAGCTTCGTGATCTCCGGCCGGAAAAACGCCGCCAGAAAGCCGGAATAGTCCTCCGTCTCCGCCTCTCGGAACAGGGCCGCCTGCGCCCGGTCCTCCCCCCAGCACACAGACAGGGCGACCAGCTCCGGCAGCGCCAGGACGGACACCGTTGTTCCCTGCCATTGGGCAACGAGTTCCTGCCAGCGAGCCGCGCCGGTCACGTTTTCCAGCCGGCACTCGCCGGTGACGCCCTCCTGCGCCTGGCCGGGTCCCTCGGCGTTGTCCAGGCCCATCTGGCCGATGAGCTTCTGGAAGCCCAGCTGCACAAACAAGGCCCGCAGAGGCGCCGCGTTCACGGGCTTTGTCACGTTCTCCTGGGGATCGAACTCGATGGGGGCATCCCGGTGGATGGTGCACAGGTCGTAGGACTGGAAGGCACTCTCCCGCCCGGCGGTGAGTTTTTTCTTCACGCCGGCGGTGGCGTTCAGGGTCTCGTCGTCCAGGCGGGCGTAGATCTGTTCCAAGGTCCCGTTCTCGTGGAGGAGCTTCATGGCCGTCTTCTCCCCCACCCCCGGCACACCGGGGATGTTGTCGGAGGTGTCGCCCATGAGGGCTTTCAGGTCCACCATCTGCAAGGGGCCGAAGCCATAGGTCTCCTGAAAGGCCGCAGGGTCCATCTCTTTCGTGGTGGTCTTGCCCATGCGGGTGGTGACCAGCTCGATGTAGGTCCTGTCTGTCACGAGCTGCAAGGAATCCTTGTCTCCGGTGGCCACCCGGCAGTCCCAGCCCGCCTCCTCGCATGCTTTGGCGATGGTGCCGATGAGGTCGTCAGCCTCCCAGCCCGCCAGCTCGTAGCGGGGGATGTTCATGGCGTCCAGCACCTGTTTCAGCACCGGCATCTGCACGGCCAGCTCCTCCGGCATCCCCTTCCGCTGGGCCTTGTAGTCCGGATAGGACAGGTGGCGGAAGGTCGGCTCCTTCCGGTCGAAGGCCACGCACACGCCGTCCGGGTCCACCTCCTCCCGGATGCGGCGCAGGATATTCAGAAAGCCATAGATGGCGTGGGTGGGAAAGCCCTCTTGGTTGTTCAGGGGGTGCATCCCGTAGTAAGCCCGGTTGACGATGGAGTTGCCGTCGATCACCAGCAGCTTCATCCCATCACGCTCCTTTCCCTCAAAAAGTTAAAAAATTTTGGAAAAAGGGCCGGTATCCGCGAGATACCGGCCCTCGGTCTGAAAGCTTATTCCACAGAGATCAGGTAGTGGTACACCGGCTGGCCGCCCTCCAGCATGGTGATCTCCGCGTCGGGGCAGGCGGTCTGGAACAGGGCCAGGGCCTGCTCGGCCTGGTCGGGGTCCACGCCCTCGCCATAGAAGATGCTGATGAACTCCCCTGCCCGCTCCTTGCTGGCCTGGGCCAGCTTATCCAGGGCAGTGTGCAGGTCCTTCTCCGTGCCGAAGAGCTGGTTATCCACCAGCAGCAGGTAGTCCCCGGCGTGGATGGCCTGGCCGTCGAACTCGGAGTCACGGGCGGCGTAGGTCACCTCCATCGTGGTCACGAGGGACATGGCCTCCTCCATGGCGGCGGTGTTCTCCGCCTCGTCCCCGTCGGGGTTCACGGCGATCATGGCGGAAATGCCCTGGGGGACCGTCTTGGCGGGCAGGACGATGACTTTCTTGTCCTCCACCAGGTCCACGCACTGCTGCGCAGCCATGATGATGTTCTTGTTGTTGGGCAGGACGTAGACGATCTCCGCCGGGGTCTTTTGGATCTGCTTCAAAATATCCTCGGTGGAGGGGTTCATGGTCTGGCCCCCGCTGATGACGCCGTCCACGCCCAGGTCATAGAAGACCTTGGCCAGGCCCTCGCCAGCGGCCACGGCGACGAAGCCGTACTTCTTCTCCGGGGCAGCGCTCTGGTGCTCCATGTCCTCCAGCTCGGCTTCCACAGCCTCCAGATCGTCGGTGCTCTGGGCCTGCTTACCGGCGGCCAGCTCGTCCCGCTGGGTGCGCATGTTCTCGATCTTGGCCAGCTCCAGCGTGCCGAACTCGGCGGCCTTGGTCAGGACGACGCCCGGCTCGTCCGTGTGGACGTGGACCTTGAATTCCTCGTCGCCCTCGCCGATGACCAGGCTGTCGCCCATGGTCTCCAGCCAGGCCCGGTACTCGTCGAGAGGCTTGCCCCCGGTGCGGCGGACGATGAAGACGGTGTCGTAAGTAAAGGTGATCTCCTCGTCGGCCAGGGAGCCGAAGTCCGCCTTGTCCTGGGCGGGCTTATCTGCCTCGTCCTCGCTGGGGGCGGCGACGCCCCGCAGCTCGTCCAGCATCCCTTGCAGGATGACCACGAAGCCCATGCCGCCGGCGTCCACGACCCCGGCCTTTTTCAGCACGGGGTTCTGGTTGATGGTGTCGGCCAGGGCCTCCCTGGCCCGCTCGATGGAGGACTCCAGGACGTATTCAAAGGCGCTGTTTTCCTCCGCGGCGCGGCCGGCCCGCTCTCCCGCCAGGCGGGAGACGGTGAGGACGGTGCCCTCGGCGGGCTTCATCACGGCCTTATAAGCGGCAATGACCCCAGCGTTCAGTGCGTCGGCCAGGTCGATGCCGTTCATCTCGGTCTTGTCCTTCATGGCTCTGGAAAAGCCCCGGAAGATCAGGGAAAGGATGACCCCGGAGTTTCCCCGCGCCCCCCGCAGCATGGCCGAGGCGCACACGGCGGCGGCCTTCTCCACGGTGGTGGGCTTCTTCTGCCGCAGCTCGGCGGCGGCGGTGCTGATGGTCAGGCTCATGTTCGTGCCCGTGTCCCCGTCGGGGACAGGGAAGACATTGAGCTCATTGATCTTCTGCTTTTCCGCGTTCAGGCAGGCGGAGGCGTGGATGAGCATCCCCGCCAGCGTCTTTCCGTCAACTGACTGTACCATAGTTCTTGTCTCTTCTCCTCTCAGTCGATCTGCATGGAGTCCACATAGACGTCCACCGCCCGGACCTTGGCCCCGGTCATGTTGCCCACGGCGTAGCGCACCTCGCTCATGATCGCGTCGCTGACCGCAGTCAAATTCACCCCAGCGTCCACGATGATGTGCAGCTCGATGGACACCGTGTCCTCGCTCTCGAAGATCACCCGGACCCCCTTGGCCATGGACTCGTTGCGCAGCAGATGGACCAGCCCGTCCTTCTTGGACCGGGCGGCCATGCCCTTCACGCCAAAGCAGCTGGTGGCTACCGCGCCGGTGATGGTGGTAAAGACCTCGCTGCTGATCTGGATCTCTCCTCGTTCGTTATGAAAGCGCATAGATTCTACCCATTCCTTTCCGGGCCGCCTGTCTGCCTGCGGCAGCGGGCGCGGCCCTGTTCCATGGAAAACCCAAAACCCGGAAAAAAAGCCCTTTCCCGGATTGTATTTCTTCGGTTCATCAGGTAAAATAGTATCATACCCTGCTGACCCTGTGCAACAGTAACTTGGAGGTTTTTGCTATGAAACTGATTTTGAAGCTCGCCGCGCTCATCCTGGCCCTGGGATCCGTCGCTTGCCTGATCCTGGCCAACATGGAGCGCATCTCCGACTGGATGGCCTGCCTCTGGGCCAAGGTCCAGGCCAAAAAGGAGCTCATTTGCCGCACCTGCCCCTGCGAGGGCGACATCGAGGACGAGTACGAGACCTGGGAAGACTAAGGTTCGCCATCCCAAAACGAAACAGATGCCCAGTCCCGAAAGGCCGGAGCGGTATCCCCGCCCCGGTCTTTTTTCTGTTGGTCAATCTTGGTCTTGTTTTACAGGTCCCGCAGGCCGGGGTGGCGGGGCGGCAGGATGAGCGGCTCGACCTCCTCCACCACAGCGAAGGTAAACAGGGCCGTCGTGACCAGAGCGCCCTGGTCATTGTACTGCTCCACGGACACCACGCAGATGCGCTTGCCGACTTTTAAGGGCTTGGCCTTGCAGACCAGATACTCCCCCGCCGCCGGGCGCAGGAAGTTCACCGTGCTGCCCTGGGTAACGCAGATCTTTCCGTGGGCGATGAGGCTGTGGCCGCCGATGGAATCGGCAAAGGCCACGAGCACGCCGCCGTGGACCGTGCCGTACTGCTGGCGGTTGCTGTTGCGGATCATCATAATGCCCTCGGCCCCGTCCTCCTCCGTGCGGATGAGATGGATGCCGTTTTCCACGGCCCAGGGGTCCAGGCCGCGGATCTCGCCCAACTGGGGGTCCTGCTTGAAGTACAGCCACCCGTCCTTTCTCAACTCATCCGAGGAAGCCACGTAAGATCTCCTCCTCGGCCTCTTCCTCGGTCAGGCCCAGGGTCATGAGCTTCAGGATCTGGTCGCCGGCGATGCGGCCGATGGCGGCCTCATGGATGAGCTGGGCATCGGGGTGGTTTGCGGTGATGGCGGGGATGGACTGGATCTTCGAGTTGCCCATCAGGATCGAGTCGCACTGCACATGGCCGAAGCCGGCGGCGTCGCCGATCATGCGGGGATAGAAGATCTGCTGGGACTCATCCTGGGCCACGGACCGGGAGACCACCCGACCCTTGGCGTTCGGGCCGGCTAAGATCACGTCCATCTCGGACTCGGCCTTCTGCTTGCCGTGGGTCAGCAGCTTTTCGTTGATGAAGCCCTCGGCGTCCTCCTTCACGACCACCTTGGTGTAGCGGCGGGTGGAGTCCACGCCGCGCAGCTGGGTGGTGTCCAGCTGAATGGACGCGCCCTTTTCCAGGTAGACGATGGTCTGGGGGTTCATGATGCGCTCGCCGGTGCCCTCGCCCTCGCCGTAGTGCTTTTCTACATAGTGGACCTTGGAGTTTTCGCCCACATAGAAGGTGTGGACGCCGTCGTGCTTGGAGGTCTCGGACCCCTCGTTGTGGATGCCGCAGCCGGCGACGATGACCACGTCGCAGTCCGGGCCGATGAAGAAGTCGTTGTAGACCAGGTCGTCCAGGCCGGTCTCCGTCAGCAGGACCGGGATATGGACGGACTGGTGCTTGGTGCCGGGCTTGATGTGGATGTCGATGCCGGGCTTGTCCTCTTTGGTGACGATGTCGATGTTTGCGGTGGTCTTGCGGGAGTCCAGCTGGCCGTTCTTGCGGATGTTATAGGCCCCCTTGGGGGTGCCCTCCAGGTCAGCGATCTCCTTTAACAGACGAATATCTACGTTGTTCATGGCTCAACCCTCCTTGCTCTGGCGGCAGTTGTTCCCACCGGGCTGCAAAAAGCTGCACACCCCGCCGGTGTCGGCCAGGATATTGGGCATGATCTCCTCTTTCGTGCCGTGGCGGGCGATCTGACCGTTGGAAAGCATCACGATCTCGTCGGCCAGGTCGATGATGCGCTCCTGGTGGGAGATGACGAGGATGGTGTTCTTGCCCTTGCTCTGCAGCAGGCGGAAGGTCTCGGTCAGCTTGGCAAAGGACCACAGGTCGATGCCGGCCTCCGGCTCGTCAAAGATGAGCAGGCCGCTGGGGCGGGCCAGGATGGTCGCGATCTCGATGCGCTTGACCTCGCCGCCGGAGAGGGAGGTATCCATCTCCCGGTCCACATAGTCGGCGGCGCACAGGCCGACCCGGTTGAGGTAGGAACAACATTCGTCCCGGCTCAGGTTCCGGTTGCCGGAGGCCAGGGCCAGCAGGTCCCGGACCCGCAGGCCCTTAAAGCGAGGGGGCTGCTGGAAGCCGTAGCTGATGCCCAGCTTGGCCCGCTCGGTGATGGAAAGCTTGGTGATGTCCTGTCCGTTCCACAGGATCTGCCCGCCCGTGGCGGGGACCAGGCCCATGATGGCCTTGGCCAGGGTGGTCTTGCCGCCGCCGTTGGGGCCGGTGATGACCACAAATTTGTTGTTGTCGATGGTCAGGTCGATGCCCCGGAGAATGTCCGTCTGGGCGCCGTTGTCCTCCACCTGATAGGAAAGTCCTTTCAGTTCCAGCATAGGTGATTTACTCCTTATAACACTGCATCACACTGCGCCGTATGCGGCGCGGTTTTTTCTGTGATCTATACATTGTTTCTGAACGTAGGATTATAGCATAAAATCGCTTTTTCCGCAATATCTTCTGTATTTTTCCTGTCAGCTTGCACAGGATACTTTTTTGGCTCGCTTGCATCTGCAATTTTTTCTGGTCAGGTTTGACAATATTTTTCTCTCCCGGTTGACTTTTCATACAATCATTGGTAAATTAGTTCCCGTATGAAACGGATATTTTCCAGCCGAGGGGCTGGGCCAGAGAAAAGAGAGGAAGCGCAACAAGATGATCGATCGCCTTGGTTTCGACAATGAAAAATATCTGGAAATGCAGTCGGAGCACATCCGCTCCCGCATCGACCAGTTCGGCGGTAAGCTCTACCTGGAGTTTGGCGGCAAACTGTTTGACGACAACCACGCCTCCAGGGTCTTGCCTGGGTTCCACCCCGACTCGAAAATTCGGATGCTGATGCAGCTGAAGGATCAAGTAGAGATCGTGGTGGCCGTGTCCGCCATGGACCTGGAAAAAAGCAAGGTCCGGGGCGACCTGGGTATCACCTACGGCACCGACACCCTGCGGCTCATCGACGTGTTCCGGGGGTTCGGGTTCCAGGTAAACAGCGTCGTGCTGACCCGGTTCAGCGGCCAGCCTGCGGCAGAAATTTTCCAGGCTCAGCTGGAAGGCCTGGGCCTGAAGGTCTACCGCCACTATCCCATCGAGGGCTATCCGTATGACATTCCTCTGATCGTCAGTGAAGAGGGCTACGGGAAGAATGAATACATCGAGACCAGCCGCTCCCTGGTGGTCGTCACCGCCCCCGGCCCCGGCAGCGGCAAGATGGCCGTGTGCCTGAGCCAGCTCTACCATGAGCACCAGCGGGGCATCCAGGCCGGATACGCCAAGTATGAGACCTTCCCCATCTGGAACCTTCCCCTCCGTCACCCGGTGAACCTGGCCTACGAGGCCGCCACCGCGGACCTCAACGACGTGAACATGATCGACCCCTTCCATCTGGAGGCCTACGGCGTGACCACTGTCAACTACAACCGGGACGTGGAAATTTTCCCCGTGCTGAAGACCATGTTCGAGCGCATTGCCGGCTCCTCCCCCTACCAGTCCCCCACGGACATGGGCGTGAATATGGCCGGGTACTGCATCGTGGACGATGAGGTCGTCTGCCAGGCCTCGAAGGAAGAGATCCTTCGCCGCTTCTACGCCGAGCAGTGCCGCCACCGCCGGGGCCAGACGGACGGCAACGCCGTGTTCAAGATCGAGCTGCTCATGAAGCAGCTGGGCCTGACCCCCCAGGACCGTAAGGTCGTCGCCCCCGCCCTGGCCGTGGCCGAGCGCACCGGCGCTCCCGCCGCCGCCATGGAAATGACCGACGGCAAGATCCTCACCGGCAAGACCTCCGAGCTGCTGGGCTGCTCTTCCGCCCTGCTGCTCAACGCCCTGAAATACCTGGGCAACATCCCGGATGAGGTCCAGCTCATCTCCCCCTCGGTCATTGAGCCGGTGCAGAACTTAAAGGTCAACGTGCTGGGCAATAAAAACCCCCGCCTGCACATCGACGAGCTGCTGGTGGCCCTGTCCATCTGCGCCGTCACCGACGCCAACGCGAAAAAGGCCGTGCGCCAGCTGCAAAAGCTGCGCGGCTGCGAGGCCCACACCACCGTCATCCTCTCCGAGGCCGACGAGGACAGCTTCCGCCGCCTGGGCGTGCGCCTGACCAGCGAACCGAAATACCAAACCTCCAAGCTTTACCACGGCTGAGACGGCTCAGCTATGTGCCATCAAATTACTCCCCATCAGAAAGGAGCCCATCGCTATGTCTACCAAGACCTACATCCCTGAGCACTACGCCCCCCTGCTGAACCTCTACGACACCCAGAAGGCCATCGGCCTGCTCAAGCGGGTCTTTGAGGATACCCTATGCGGCAACCTGCGCCTGCGCCGGGTCTCCGCCCCCCTGTTCGTGGAGGCCGCCTCCGGCCTGAACGACGATCTGAACGGCGTGGAACGTCCCGTCAGCTTTGACATCCCCGCCGCCGGCCGGGATGCCCAGGTGGTCCACTCCCTGGCCAAGTGGAAGCGCATGGCCCTGCACAACTACCACTTCCCCGTGGGCGAGGGCCTGGTCACCGACATGAACGCCATCCGCCGGGATGAAATCCCCGATAACCTCCACTCCATCTATGTGGACCAGTGGGACTGGGAAAAGGTCATCGCTCCTCGCGACCGGAACGTGGACTATCTGAAGACCACCGTCCGCGCCATCGTCAGCGCCATGGCCGACACCCAGAAGACCCTGCAATCCGTCTTCCCCCAGCTGAGCGTCCTGCCGCAGATCCAGCGGGATGTATCCTTCGTCACCAGCCAGGAGCTGGAGGACCTGTGGCCCGACGCCTCCGCCAAGGAGCGGGAGAACAACTGGGTCAAGGACCACCCCACCACCTTCCTCATGCAGATCGGCGGCGCTCTGAAGTCCGGCAAGCCCCACGACGGCCGCGCCCCCGACTACGACGACTGGACCCTGAACGGCGACATCCTCTTCTGGGACGAGACCCTGGACCGGGCCATTGAGCTCTCCTCCATGGGCATCCGCGTGGACGCCGCTGCCCTGGACCGCCAGCTGACCGTCGCCGGCTGCGACGACCGCCGCCAGCTGACCTTCCACAAGATGCTCCTGGCCAACGAGCTGCCCCTGACCATCGGCGGCGGCATCGGCCAGTCCCGCCTGTCCATGTTCCTGCTGGGCAAGGCCCACATCGGCGAGGTCCAGGTCTCCACCTGGGACGATGAAACCATCGACACCTGCCAGGACGCCGGGATCATTCTGCTGTAACGCCCCCGATCTTCGGACAAACGAAACCCCCGAACCGGTCCGGTTCGGGGGTTTTTGTATCCATTAAGGTTTTAGAATTTCGTGTGCAGGTCTTACTTACCCACGCCCTCGAATTCCTCCACGATCTCCTTGGCAGGGGCGGGGGTGGCCAGGGAGACGACGACGATGGCGACGCAGGCCACGAGGAAGGCGGGCAGCAGCTCGTAGATGCTCCAGGCGCCGCCCATGGGGGCCAGCAGGTACTTCCAGATGAAGACCATCGCGCCGCCGGCGACCATGCCGGCGATGGCGCCCTGCTTCGTGGTCCGCTTCCAGAACAGGGAGAAGAGGACCAGCGGGCCGAAGGCCGCGCCGAAGCCGGCCCAGGCGAAGGACACGATGCGGAACACGGAGCTGCTGGGGTTCCAGGCCAGCAGGATACCCACGACAGCGATGCCGATGACGGTGCCGCGGGCGGCCAGCATGGAGTTCTTGGGGCTGAGCTTCTTGCCGAAGAAGTCCTGCACCAGGTCGTGAGACACGCTGGAGGCAGCGGCCAGCAGCTGGGAGTCTGCGGTGGACATGGTGGAGGCCAGGATGCCGGACAGGGCCAGACCAGCCACCAGCGCGAAGAACACCCCGTGCTGGCTGAGCAGGTCAGAGAGCTTGATGAGGATGGTCTCGGCGTCGGAGCTGGTGCCCAGGAAGGGGATCTTGCCCTCCTTGGTGACGGTGTTGCCCACGATGCCGATGAGCACGGCGATGAACATGGAGATGACCACCCAGACGGTGGCGATGCGGCGGGAGGTCTTGAGCTTGGTGTCATCCTCAATGGCCATGAACCGCAGCAGGATATGGGGCATACCGAAGTAGCCCAGGCCCCAGGCCAGGGTGGAGACGATGCGCAGAGCCGGGAAGCTGCCCGCCTGGTTGGTGGCGGCGTCATAGCCCTGGGTCAGGTTCAGGTAGCCAGGCATGGAGGTGGCGTTGGCCGTCACGGACTCCCAGCCACCGGCCTGGCTGATGCCGAAGAAGACGATGAACACCAGGGCAAAGGTCATGACGATGCTCTGGATCAGGTCCGTGGTAGACACGGCCAGGAAGCCGCCCAGGACCGTGTAGCCGATGACGACGATGGCACCCACGATCATGGCTACGTGGTAATTCACCCCAAAGAGGCTGTTAAACAGCGTACCGATGGCCTTGAAGCCGGAGGCAGTGTAGGGGATGAAGAAGATCAGGATGACCACAGCGGCGATGCAGGAGAGCACATACTTCTCGTCCCGGTAGCGCCGGGAGAAGAAGCTGGGGACGGTGATGGCCCCGATGTGGGCCGAGTACCGGCGCAGACGCTTGGCCACGATGAGCCAGTTGAGGTAGGTACCGATGGCCAGGCCAATGGCTGTCCAGCCCACCTCGGCAACGCCGCAGAGATAGGCCAGGCCGGGCAGACCCATGAGCAGGTAGCTGCTCATGTCCGAGGCTTCGGCACTCATGGCTGTGACCACAGGGCCTAATTTCCGGCCGCCCAGGTAGAACTCGTGGGAGCTGCCGCCGGCACCTTTCCGGCTGCAATACACGCCCACCAGCACCATGGCCACCAGGTAGACAACGATGGTCGCAACGATACAGATTTGGGATGCTGACATAGTTTGCTTCGTTCCTCTCTCTAAAGAATCTAATTAAGATAGCCTGTGTATCATAGCACTTCAAAATATAGAACGCAACACAGAACGGAGTATAGACCGTAGTCTATACTCCGTTTTTTACTTTCTTTGAAAAGTCTTTGCGCTTCAATTTGTTTCTTCTGAACGATTTTCAGACGGTGCTTCAGGGAGAAAATCATGCAAAAAAACCGGCAGCTGCCGGGCGGCGTATTCGGCCAGGGAATAATCTCCCCCGCAGAGGCACCAGTCGTACATCAAGGCCCGCTCACAGAGGGCGTAGACCTTCACCATGTCGTTGACGCTGCGGCTCTGGGTCAGCTCTCCCGCCGCCTGACCCTCGGCGATGATGCGGCGGAGCAGGCGGTAGTAGATGCGCTTGTGATCCAGCAGATGCCGGTTCCCCGTCGTCACCAGCTGGGTGGAGAGCAGGCGGGCCATGAGGTCGATGGAGACGCTGTCCTCGATCATCCGAAACAGCTCCCGGTTGAGAAAGAGCAGCTTCTCCATGGTGGGCATCTCCGGGGGCATAACGGCCTGTAAATCCTGATACTTCTGGTCGAACAAATCGCTGAGCGTACTCAGCAGGGCGTCCTTGCCATCGAAATAATGGTAGAAGGATCCCTTCGAGGTTTGAGAGGATTCGATGATCTCCTCCACCGTCGTGTCCTCATAGCCCTGGTCATAGAACAGCCGCCAGGCGGCTTCCACGATGCGCCCCCGCGTGTTCCGGGCGTTTTTCTTTGCCATGCTGCCCGCCTCTCTTACGCGAAGTAGGCTTCAATGGCCGCCCGGTCTGCGGAGAGGGAGCCTTGGATCATGGTGGGCTGGCCGCCGCCCTTGCCTTGCAGGGCGGTGTTGATCTGCTTGGCCTGGGCGCGGAGATCGACGGTCTTGCTGCCCATCACATAGCGGTAACCGGTCTTGTCGCTGCCGGTAAAGACGGCGCAGATGCCGGCGCATTTCTCCATACCCCCGTTGGCCAGGGCCCGCAGGCTGTTGGCGTCCAGGTCGTCCTCGAATAAAACCAGGTTCCCCTTCGTCTCCGGCAGGGTCTGGAGCTTTTGAAGGGTCAGGGCCTGCCGGGCCTCCTTCAGGGCCAGGGCCAGGGCCTCCCGCTCTTTCAGCAGGCGCTCCACCCCCTGGGCGGCTTCCGGCTGCTTCACGGACAGGGCCGCAGAAATGGCGGCAACATTTTTCTGCTTCACCCGGTAGTCCTCCAGGGCCATGGACCCCGCCGCCATCCAGATGCGGATGCCGCCCCGGTGCCGCATGGCGTCCAGGAGCTTGATGACGCCGATCTCGCCGGTGCGGGAGACATGGGGGGCGCAGCAGGCGCACACATCGCAGTCTTCCACGGTCACGATGCGGACGTTTTCCGTCAGGTCCAGCTTGCTCCGGTAGTCCAAGGTCTTCAGCACCTCCGGGTCGGGATACTCGGCGGTGATGGGGCGGTTTTCCGCGACGATCTGGTTGGCCAGCGTTTCCAGCTGCTCCAGCTGTTCCGCCGTCAGCTCCTGGTCAAAATCCAAGATAACTTCGTTTTCGCCCAGATGAAAGCCCACGTTGGTGCAGCCATACAGGCTGTGGGCCAGGCCGGAGATAATATGCTCCCCGGAGTGGCACTGCATCCGGCGGAAGCGCAGGGGCCAGTCCAAGTCCCCTTCCACCTGTGTTCCAGGCTCCAACGGCCCGTCCACCGTGTGCAGGATGCTATCCCCGGCTTCCTGCACATCCAGAACGTTGTGCCCGCCCAGCGTTCCCCCGTCGGCGGGCTGGCCGCCGCCTTCCGGGAAAAAGGCCGTCTGGTCCAGTTCCACCTGCCACTTGCCCTCCCCGGCGGGGGCGCAGGTGCGGACGGTGGCGGTGAAGTGTTTTCGATGGCTATCTTGGTCATATAATTTGATGGTCATGTCGTTTCGATCCCTTCCTGTTGTGATTCTGTCGGATGGGTCCTATTATACCGGGTTTACCGGAAGGGCGCAAGAACGAAACGGACCGCCGAGAGTCCCGGCGGTCCGCTGAAAAACAGGTGTTCTTATGATTTGGTCTTCCGTTCCTTCTTCAAGCTCTTCAGCAGACGGAACGCACCAGCGTGCTGCCGGGACGTCGCGGTGGGGTTGCGGTAGAGCAGATCGACCGCCCTCTGATAGTCCTTGTCCCGGCGGGCATAGACCTCCTGCTGGGTCTTGGCCAGGGAATCCCGGACGCCCAGCAGGAACGTCCGCAGGTTCTCCAAACGCTTGCGCTCTTTGCGGTCGTCGCCCACGGCAGCCAACCGGGCGCTGACCTGGGCCAGGGCGGCGCGGTTCTTTTCGTTCAGGCGGTCCAGCAGGCCGTTGGTGCTGTCCCGGCGCTCTTGCAGCTTATGCAGTAAGTACGCCTTTTTGCTCTCCCCGTCGGCAGCGGCCCGCTGAAGGGCCTGCTTTGGGTCGGGGAGCTTGCTCTCCAGGTCCAGCTCCAGCTCTTTGGCGGCGTCCCGCAGCTTTTCCTGGACCACGGCCAGGCGGCGGCTGGTCTCGCTCAGGCTGGCCAGCAGATGCTTGGTGTCCAGGGCCTTCTGCACCGACCAGGTGGTATCCACCGCAAACGCGGCGGTCAGGCACAGGGCCAGGACCTGGGCGACCGGCACCGGCAGCCAGAGGACCAGGTCCTCCACCGGCGGATGCAGAACATACAGCAGGACCAGGGAAAACACGCCCCAGCCGATGGATACCCCCAGGCAGATGTGCCCGTTGACGTTCAGCGGCTTGTCGGAGTAGTCCCAGTAGCGCATGTGAAAGAGCTTCTCCATGCTCTCCCCGGTGACGTATTCCAGCACAGTCGCCCCGATCATCCCCAGCAGGAAGATGAGCGCCGGGCGGCCCCGGGCCGGCAGCGTCACCAGCAGCACGACCACAGCGCCTGACCCATAGATCGGCAGCCAAGGCCCGTGCAGAAAGCCCCGGTTGACCCAGCGCTTGCTTTTGACGGAGACGTAGCACGACTCCCACACCCAGCCCAGCACACTATACACAAAAAAGATGAGCAGCCATTGCAGCGGCGTATAGGCTTCCACAGCCATCCCTCCCGCGGGTTTCTTTGGTAGATTTTATAAAGGACGATACCAGTAGGATACCACACAGCGCCGCCCGCTTCCATAGTACAATTTCCCAAATTCGTCAAAAAGCGTCCCGCTCACGGCACCTGGCTCACCCGTAAGATCTCCCGGCGCAGGCGGCGGATGATGCGCTTTTCCAGGCGGGAGATGTAGGACTGAGAGATGCCCATGTGGTCGGCCACCTCTTTCTGGGTGTGTTCCCGGCGGCCGCCCAGGCCGAAGCGGAGGGTGATGATCTCCCGCTCCCGTCCGGTCAGGGTCTCCAGGGCGTCGGCCAGCATCTGGCGGTCGGCGTCGGCCTCCATGGGCTGGGTGACCAGGTCGCTGTCAGTGCCCAGAATATCGGACAGAAGAAGCTCGTTGCCGTTGCCGTCGGTGCTGAGGGGTTCGTCCAGTGGGATCTCCGTTTTTTGGCTGGCGGTTTTCCGCAGGTGCATGAGGATCTCATTTTCGATGCACCGGGAGGCATAGGTCGCCAGCTTGATGTTTTTCGCCGGCTGATAGGTCCCCACGGCCTTGATCAGGCCGATGGTGCCGATGGAGATGAGGTCCTCGATGTTGATGCCCGTGTTTTCAAACCGCCGGGCGATGTAGACGACCAGGCGCAGATTGTGCTCGATGAGCGTTGCGGACGCCTCTTGGTCCCCCTCGGCCAGGCGGGCGATGCAGGCCCGTTCCTCCTCCCGGCTCAAGGGGGCGGGCAGCACGTCGCTGCCGCCGATGTAGTGCAGGTTGCCGGGCCGCCACAGCCCCAGGCGGGCCAAAGTCCGCAGCAGGTGTTCCTTCCAGTTCATAGCCGACCTCCTATGGATGTTCTCCGCCCACCAGGGCGTGGTAGCCCCCGCCGTCTGAAAGCGGGGTCGGGGAGAGGGCGCACAGGCACCGAGGTCGGCACTGCCCGCCCCAAGCGGCCTCGTCCACCCGCACCGCCAGCAGCAGGCCGCAGGGCACCCCCACCGCCTGGTAGGGCAGCAGGCGCAGGTCCGGCTCCTCCCCGGCAAAGCGGGCCAGCAGCTCCACCGGGCGCTGAAACGCCTGGGCCGGAACGCCGGCCAGTTCCGGGACCAAGGCCCCGGCCCGGCCGCAGTCCAGCACGACCACCCCCTCCCCGGTGAGCGGGTCCCGCAGGGTGTTGCCCGTGTCGATGAGGGCCAGCAGGCGGAGCGTCTTCTCCCCCTTCGTCAGGGTCAGGGGACACAGGCCACCCTCGGCCTGGGTCTTGGCAAACTGCCGCCCCAGGACCAGGGAGAGGGCCCCGTAGCTCAAAGCCGCCGCGATCAGGATCCCCCGCATCCCCAGACTTGGCCCCAGCAGGCCCCCGGCCCC
Source organism: Clostridiales bacterium (assembly GCA_004556345.1). GTDB lineage: Bacteria > Bacillota > Clostridia > Oscillospirales > Oscillospiraceae > Evtepia. Next base: position 27,041 of record SFHQ01000005.1, read on the forward strand.
GGCGGAGCTGCCCCGCGCCAGGGACACCAAAACCAGCACGCCCCCAAAGGCGCAGGAGAGCACCAGAAACAGCGCCCCCCGCCGCAGCAGCCGGTCCGACGGCCCATACGCCGCCAGCAGCATCCCCGCCGCTGCCAGCGCCGCGCCCACCGGATGGCCCAGAGCGCCCAGCCCCGGCAGCAGGGTCAGCACCCCATAGCCTGCCCCCAGTCCCGCCGCCAGGGCCAGCCGACGGCGGCGGACGGCGCCCCCATCCAAGCGGGCGGCGCAGGCCAGCAGGCAGTAGTTCACCGCCAGGTCCAGGGCAAAGCGGGCGTCCAGATAGACGGTGGTCATGGCCTCCCTCCCCTCGTTTGGTGTTTCCCCAGTATACGCCGGTCCGGCTTCAAAAAAGGTCAGAAGCGGGGCGCAGAAACGGGATTTGCTTGGCAGGAGAAAAGGGAACGACCGCCCAGCGTTGGGCGGTCGTTCCCTTGTGAGATGAGAGAATGAGAGAATGTGTTTTATTATCCATCTTATCCACTGCATACAGGATCAGATAAGAAACGAATAATCAGGTGTTGATGCTGTCCAGGACCACATCCCGGAAGTGGAGGGGCGACAGGCCCAGGGCGTTGCATCGGGCGGCCAGGGAGAGCACGCTCTCCCGGCTGGGGGAGACGTCTTCGATCAGGTCCCACTGGACCCAAGCGCCCTGACGGTCGGTGAGACATTCTAATCCATACGTGCAGGTGCCGTTCGGATCGTTCTGCACCGGGGAGCAGACGGTCTGATAACGCACAGCGGCGGAGCGGGCTCTGGCGCGTCCTCCCGAATGTCCTCTATTTTCTGTCATGCGGTCTGCTCCTTTCATCGAAATTCACCATTTACAGGGGTGGGACCCCAATGGTATACTGAAACACAACCCAGCGTTACGGTGGGAGGGTTCCTGTTTGAGATGGCTTTATGGTACTGATTTTGATGCGATTCGTCAATCCCATCGTTAACTCCCGCTGTTGTATGGCCCCCAAATCTGATAAAATCCATATTCATAGGTGATAAAATATGATGCTAGCCACTCAATTGAAGCTTTTGAAGGAAAAACGAGGTCTGACCAACCAGCAGCTGGCCGATCTCTCCGGCGTGCCCGTGGGGACGGTCAACCGCATCCTCTCCGGCCAGACGGACAACCCCAGCTTTCAGACCATCTGCGACCTGGTCCTGGCCATGGACGGTTCGTTAGACGAGCTGGCCGGGATCGAAAAGGGCCCGGAGGGGCCGGAGGCCAAGGCCCGCGCCAGCCAAGACCTGATCCACCTCTATGAAAAAATGATCGAGCACAAAAACCGGTGGATCCACCGGCTCTTTGTCCTCGCCTGTCTGCTTGGCTCCATCTTCATCTTCCTGGTGATCTTTGACCTGATGAACCCGGCCTTGGGCTTCGTCCGCTCCTGACCGCCGCCATGCGTTGGAAACAACAGCTCCCTTCCCGCTCTGTCCAAGGGACAGCACCGGGAAGGGAGCCTTTGTATATTCACCCGTGTTCAAAATTTATGCAAGGCTTTGAAAGCGCCGGGTCAGCAGGGCGTGCAGGGCCTCCGGGGTGTCCGCCAGGGCGACGGCCCCGGCCTGCTGCATGCTCTCCCGCTGGCCGTAGCCCCAGGTCACGCCAATAGTGTCGATGCCGTGGGCCTTGGCCCCGATCACGTCATAGTCCGTGTCCCCCACCATGACCACCTGGCCGGGGTCCCCGATCTGGTCCAGGAGATAGGTGATGACATCCTCCTTCGTCTCCCGGCCCTGGGAGAGAGACGCGCCGCAGATGCGGTCAAAATACTCTGCCAGGTCAAAATGCTCCAGAACCTCCATGGCCGTGACCTCCGGCTTGGACGTGGCCACATAGAGGGCATATCCCTCGGCCTTCAGCTGGGCCAGCAGGCCGTCGATGCCGTCGTAGGGGGTGTTCTCAAATTTCCCGATGGGGACATAGCGCTCCCGGAAGACCCGGATGGCCTCGTCGATGCCCTCCTCCGGCACGCCGAAGCGGGCGAAGCTCTGCCGCAGGGGCGGGCCGACAAAGACCCGCAGCTCGTCCCGGTGCCTGACCTGGATGCCAAAGTGCGCCAGAGCCGGCTCGGCGCAGTTCATAATGCCGGGACCGGAGTCGGTCAGGGTCCCGTCCAAATCAAAAAAGATCGCCTTGGGCATGGGTCACGCCTCCTGGTCCGGTGCGTCGTTTTCTTCGGCCTCGTCTGGCTGCTCCGGCGCGGCAGGCTGTGGGGGCAGCTCGGTCTTGACGGCCACGCACCGGTTGATCTTCGTCCCCTGGTTGTGGAACTTCTCCTCGTAATCGGTCATGATGCCGCAGATGCCGTCCTTGTGCAGGTCGTGGGTGACCTGCGTGGGCGTGAAGCCGCCGAAGGGGAACTCCGTAACGGAAAAGGCAAACAGGCCCACGTTGTCCGTCTTAAAATGGATCTCTCCCCCATCCCGCAGGACCTGGCGGTAGCGCAGCAAAAAGTCCCGGTGGGTCAGGCGGCGCTTGGCGTGGCGCTTGGGGGGCCAGGGGTCACAGAAATTGATATAGATAAGGTCTACCTCATCGGGGGCGAAAAATTCCGGCAGCTCCGCCGCGTCGGCATCCACGAAAAACACGTTGGTCAGCGCCAGGCTGCGGGCCTTTTCCATGGCCATGACCATCGCGTCCGGCACCCGCTCCACGGCGATGAACAGCACGTCCGGGTCAGCCGCCGCCGTCTGGCAGGTGAAACGGCCCTTGCCGCAGCCCAGCTCCAGGCGCAGCTCCTTCGCGCCGGGCATCAGCTCCCGCCAGTGGCCCCGCTGGGCCTTGGGGTCCCGGATGAGCCACTGGCCGCAGGCCTCCATCCGGGGCACGAGATTCTTCTTTCTTCTCATTCGCATGGGGAAACTCTCCTTTGGTCGTTGTTGACGTTTTGGGGCTATCATACCATAGTTTTCCCCCTTTGTCAGCGGTCTTGCCCCTTTTTTGTCCCCGCCTTGGGCAGAATCCCCTTGTCGAGGGGCCAAAAAAGCGGTATGATAAGGGGTACTGAATCCACCCGCCCGGCGGGAGAAGGGAGGGCGATCCATGAGCGTACACAACGGCCACCGGGAGCGGATGCGCCAGGAATTTTTGAGCGGCGGCCTGGCGCATTTTTCCGAGCCAAGGGTGTTGGAGCTGCTGCTGTTTTACTCCCGCCCCCGCGGGGACGTCAATCCCCTGGCCCACCAGCTTTTGGAGGCCTTCGGGTCGCTGGCGGGCGTCCTGGATGCCTCCCCCACAGACTTGGCCCAGGTCCCCGGCATGGGAGAGAACACCGTGGCGCTGCTCAAGCTCATCCCCGCCATCGCCGCCCGGTACCTGGCCTCCCGCACCAACGCGGACGTGATCATTTCCGACAGCGCCAGCCTGCAAGCGCTTTTCGTCCCCTATTTCTTCGGGGCGAGAAACGAGCTTTCGTTCGTGGCCTGCTTCGATGGGAAGCTCAAGCTCCTGGGCGTGAAGCAGCTCAGCGAGGGTACGCCCACGGCCAACGAGATCAACCTGCGAAAGATCACGACCATCGCCCTCTCCCTCAACGCCACCGCCGTGGTCCTGGCCCACAACCACCCCAGCGGGGTGGCCACGCCCTCCCAGGAAGATATTTTTCTCACCCATTATGTGCAGCAGTCACTGCAGCCCCTGGGCATTACGCTGTACGATCATGTCATCCTCACGGACGACGACATGGTCTCCCTGCGGGACAGCCGCCACCTGACGCCGCCGTCCGCCTTTTAAGAAGGAGGTTTTTCCTATGCCAAGTTTTCAGGTCGTCAGCGACTACACGCCCTCCGGGGACCAGCCGGAGGCCATCGAAGCCCTGGCCCAAGGGGTCGAGCTGGGGCTGGACGAGCAGACGCTTCTGGGCGTGACCGGCTCCGGCAAGACCTTTACCATGGCCAAGGTCATCGAAAAGGTCCAGCGCCCCACCCTGGTCCTGGCCCACAACAAGACCCTGGCCGCCCAGCTCTGCGCGGAGTTCCGGGAGTTTTTCCCCAACAACGCCGTGGAGTATTTCGTCAGCTACTATGACTACTACCAGCCCGAAGCCTACATTCCCCACACGGACACGTTTATCGAGAAGGACAGCGCCATCAACGACGAGATCGAGCGCCTGCGCCACTCTGCCACCTCCGCCCTCTTCGAGCGGCGGGACGTCATTGTCGTGGCCTCCGTCTCCTGCATCTACGGCCTGGGCGACCCCATTGATTACGCCAACATGGTCATTTCTCTGCGCACCGGGCAGGAGCGGACCATCGAGAGTCTGCTCAGTAAGCTCACCGAGATCCGCTACGAGCGCAACGACGTGGCCTTTGACCGCAACCGCTTCCGGGTCCGGGGGGACACGGTGGAGATTTTCCCCGTCTACGCCAAGGACCACGCCATCCGGGTGGAGTTTTTCGGGGACGAGATCGACCGCATCAGCGAGATCAACGTCGTCACCGGCACCCCCACCCGCGTGCTGGACCACGTGGCCATCTATCCCGCCTCCCACTACGTCGCGTCCAAAGAAAAAATGGCGGCGGCGATTCAAGAGATCTACCGGGAGATGGAGGAACGGGTCGAATACTTCAAGGCCAACGACCAGCTCATTGAGGCCCAGCGCATCTCCCAGCGTACTTTATATGATATTGAGATGATGCAGGAGCTGGGGTACTGCTCCGGCATCGAGAATTACAGCCGGGTCATTGCAGGCCGCCCCGCCGGTTCGCCGCCCATGACCTTACTGGACTACTTCCCGAAAGATTTCCTGATGTTCATTGACGAGAGCCACGTCACCCTCCCCCAGGTCCGGGCCATGTACGCCGGGGACCGGGCGCGAAAGACGACCCTGGTGGACTACGGCTTCCGCCTGCCCTGCGCCTTTGACAACCGGCCTTTGAACTTTGAGGAATTCTCCCAGCGGCTGAACCAGGTCATTTATGTCTCCGCCACCCCCGGCGAATATGAGCGCACCCGTTCGGGCCAGATCGTGGAGCAGGTCATCCGTCCCACGGGCTTGCTGGACCCCCTTGTGCAGGTCCGCCCGGTGGAGGGGCAGATCGACGACCTCATCGGCGAGATCAACGCCCGCACTGCCCGGCAGGAGCGGGTCCTGGTCACGACCCTGACCAAAAAAATGGCCGAGGACCTGACCAACTATCTGCAAGGCGCAGGCATCCGTGTGCGGTATATGCACCACGACATCGACACCATCGAGCGCATGGAGATCATCCGGGACCTGCGCCTGGGGAACTTCGACGTGCTGGTGGGCATCAACCTCCTGCGGGAGGGCCTGGACCTGCCGGAGGTCTCCCTGGTCGCCATTCTGGACGCTGACAAGGAGGGCTTTCTCCGCTCGGAGACCTCCCTCATCCAGACCATCGGCCGCGCGGCCCGAAACGCCGAGGGCGTGGTCATCCTCTACGCCGACAAGATCACCCCGTCCATGTCGGCTGCCATGGAGGAGACCAGCCGCCGAAGAGAACTTCAGAACGCCTACAACGAGGCCCATGGCATCGTCCCCAAGACCATCGTCAAATCCGTCCGGGACATCATCGAGATCTCTCACGCCGCCGACGGCAAGGACGGCAAGCGCAAGCAAAAACTCTCCGCCAAGGAAAAGGCCGCTCTCATCGCCAACCTGGAGAAGGAGATGAAGGAGGCCAGCCGCCGCCTGGAGTTCGAGTACGCCGCCGTCCTGCGGGACCAGATCATCGAGCTGCGCGGCAAAGAGACCGCCGACTAAGCAATCCCTAAAAGAAGGAGCATCCCATCCATGAAAGACACCGCACAGACCGCCCTCACCCTCGCCAAACGCACCCAGGCCAGGGCCATTTTCCTGGTCCTGCTGGCCGGTTCCCTCTGGGGCTGCATCGGCCTGTTCAGCCGGACCCTCTCCGCCCTGGGCGTGGGACCGGAGACCATCGTCATTCTTCGCAACGCGGGGGCCTGCGTGGTCCTGGCGGTGCTGTTTCTGGTCTATGACCGGAGCATCTTCCGCATCCAGCTGCGGCACTTCCCCATTTTCCTGGGGACGGGCATCGTGAGTATTCTCTTCTTTACCCTGTGCTATTTCAACAGCCAGCAGGTCTCTTCCCTGGCCGTGTCGGCCATTCTGCTCTACACGGCCCCGACCTTTGTCGTGCTGCTCTCGGCCCTGTTCTGGCGGGAGAAGATCACAAAGCAGAAGCTCCTGGCCCTTATCATCGCCTTCTTCGGCTGCTGCTGCGTGGCGGGGCTGCTGGGCGGGTCCCTGGCGGTGACGCCCAAGGGCCTGCTGCTGGGCATCGGCAGCGGCCTGTTTTACAGCTCCTATACGCTCTTTGGCCGGGTCGCGCTCAGCCACTACCCGCCCTTTACCGTGACCTTTTATACGTTTCTCGTGGCCGGGATCGGGTCCTTGTTTTTGATCCGCCCCCAGGAGCTAGCCATCGTGACCGGCTCCGGCCGTGGGCTTTTGTTGGCCCTGGGCCTCATCCTGATCAGCACGGTCCTGCCCTATCTCTTCTACACCAAGGGTCTCAACGACCTGGGTGACGGCGGCAAGGCGTCGATCCTGGCCTCTGTCGAGCCGGTGGTGGCATCCCTGGTGGGCATCCTGGTCTTCGGGGAGCCGATGGGCATCGGCACGCTGGTGGGCCTGGTGTGTATCCTGGTCTCGATCTATATTCTGAGGTGAAAATTCATGGCCAAGCATAAAGAAGAAAAGACCAATGTCGTTCGTATCTTAGAGGCCGCAGGCATCCCCTGCACGGCCTATGAAGTCCCCCTGGAAAAGGGGCAGGTCCCCGACGGTGTCACCGCCGCCAGGCTCATCGGCAAGCCCCCGGAGCAGGTTTTTAAGACCCTGGTGGCCGAGGGGCCGAAGGGGGAACACTTCGTCTTCGTCATCCCCGTGGCGGAGACCCTGGACCTGAAGAAAGCCGCCCGCGCCGCCGGCGTGAAGTCCATCGCCATGCTGCCCCAGAAGAAGCTGCTGCCGCTGACGGGCTACGTCCACGGCGGCTGCTCCCCCGTGGGCATGAGCAAGCACTTTCCCACCTACTTTGCCGAAGAAGTGATCCTAGTCGACACCATGATCTGCTCCGCCGGAAAGGTCGGACACCAGGTCGAGGTGGCCCCCGACGCCCTCATCGCCTTAGTAGACGGCCAGGTCGCCGACCTGACCGTACAATAACATTGGAGAACCCAAACTGATGCAAACACACATTGACGTAAAAGGCGCCCGCGCCAACAACTTAAAAAATATCGACGTGTCCATCCCCAGAGACAAGCTGGTGGTCATCACCGGCCTGTCCGGGTCGGGCAAGTCCTCTCTGGCCTTCGACACCATCTATGCCGAGGGCCAGCGGCGGTATGTGGAGTCCCTCTCCTCCTACGCCCGGATGTTCCTGGGCCAGATGGAAAAGCCCGATGTGGATCACATCGATGGCCTCTCCCCCGCCATCTCCATCGACCAGAAAACCACCAGCCGGAACCCCCGCTCCACCGTGGGTACGGTAACGGAAATTTATGACTACCTCCGCCTGCTCTGGGCCAGAGTCGGCACGCCCCACTGTCCCAAGTGCGGCAAAGAGATCAAGCAGCAGTCCATCGACCAGATCATCGACCAGATCCTGGCCCTTCCGGAGGGGACCCGCATCCAAGTGCTGGCCCCCGTGGTCCGGGGGAAGAAGGGCGAGCATGTCAAGGTCCTGGAGAACGCCCGGAAATCCGGCTACGTCCGCTGCCGGGCCGACGGCGTTCTGTATGAGCTGACCGAGGAGATCCCCCTGGAGAAGAACAAGAAGCACTCCATCGAAATCGTGGTGGACCGTCTGGTCATCCGCCCGGACATCACCCGCCGCCTGACCGACTCCGTGGAGACGGCGGCCTCCCTGGGCGGCGGCCTGCTGCTCATCAATCTCGTGAAAGAGGACAAGGACCTCTCGTTCTCCCAGAACTACGCCTGCGAGGACTGCGGCATTTCCATCGAAGAGCTGGCTCCCCGCATGTTCTCCTTCAACAGCCCCTTCGGGGCCTGCCCCACCTGCACGGGACTGGGCAGCCAGATGAAGGCCGACCCCCAGCTCATCATCCCCAACCCCGCCCTGTCGATCCTGGACGGGGCCATCACCGTCTCCGGCTGGCAGAACGTGAAGGGGGATTCCATCGCCCGGATGTACTTCGACGCCCTGGCAAAAAAATACGACTTCGACCTGACCACCCCCTTCCAGGACCTCCCCGCCGAGGCCCAGGACGTGATCCTGAACGGCACCAAGGGGGAGAAGCTCAAGCTCAGTTACCAAAGGGCCGACGGCCGGGGCACGTTTTCCCAAGCCTTTGAGGGCATCCTCCACAACGTGGAGCGGCGCTTCCAGGAGACCCAGTCCGAGGCCTCCCGAAAAGAGCTGGAGGACTGCATGAGCCAGTGTCCCTGCCCCACCTGCCGGGGCCGGCGGCTGAAAAAGGAGGCCCTGGCCGTCACCGTGGGCGGGCTGAACATCGACGAATTCTGCCATAAGCCCGTGACGGACGCCATCACCTTCGTCAACGAGCTCACGTTGACCGAGACCCAGGCCCAGATCGCCCAGCAGATCCTGAAGGAGATCCGCTCCCGCCTGGCCTTTTTGCAGAGCGTGGGCCTGTCCTACCTGACCCTGAGCCGGCAGGCAGGCACCCTCTCCGGCGGCGAGAGCCAGCGCATCCGGCTGGCCACGCAGATCGGCTCGTCCCTCATGGGCGTGCTGTATATTTTGGACGAGCCGTCCATCGGCCTGCACCAGCGGGACAACGACATGCTGCTGGAGACCCTCAAGCACCTGCGGGATCTGGGCAACACCCTGATCGTCGTGGAGCACGACGAGGATACGATGCGGGCCGCGGACTATATCATCGACATCGGCCCCAAGGCCGGGGTCCACGGCGGCGAAGTGGTGGCCGCCGGGACGGCGGAGGAGATCATGGCTGTGCCGGAGTCCATCACCGGCCAGTACCTCTCCGGAGCCAGAAGCATCCCCGTCCCCGCCCAGCGGCGGGCGGGCAACGGCCACAGCCTGGTGATCCGCGGCGCAGCGGAGAACAATCTCGACGGGCTGGACGTGACCTTCCCCCTGGGGACCTTCACCTGCGTCACCGGCGTGTCCGGGTCGGGCAAGTCCTCCCTCGTCAATGAGATCCTGTACAAGCGCCTGGGCATGGACCTGAACCGCATGAAGGTCCGCCCCGGCAAGCACAAGGGCATCGAGGGCGAGGAATTTTTGGACAAGGTCATTGCCATCGACCAGTCCCCCATCGGCCGCAGCCCCCGCTCGAACCCCGCCACCTACACGGGGCTCTTCGGGGACATTCGGGAGCTGTTTGCCTCCACCCCCGACGCCAAGGCGCGGGGCTATGGGCCGGGGCGGTTTTCCTTCAATGTGAAGGGGGGCCGCTGCGAGTCCTGCGCGGGCGACGGCTTATTGAAGATCGAAATGCACTTCCTGCCGGATATCTACGTCCCCTGCGAGGTCTGCAAGGGCAAGCGCTACAACCGGGAAACCCTGGAAGTGAAATACAAGGGGAAAAACATCCACGACGTCCTGGACATGACCGTGGACGAGGGCGTGGAGTTCTTTGCCAACCTGCCCAAGCTCCGCCGGAAGCTGGAGACCCTGGCTTCGGTCGGCTTGGGCTATCTGAAGATCGGCCAGCCCTCCACCACCCTCTCCGGCGGCGAGGCCCAGCGGGTGAAGCTGGCCACGGAGCTTTCCAAGCGCTCCACGGGCAAGACCATCTATATCCTGGATGAGCCCACCACCGGCCTGCACACCTACGACGTCCATAAGCTCCTGGAAGTGCTGGACCGTCTGGTCCAGGGGGGCAACACCGTCGTCGTCATCGAGCACAACCTCGACGTCATCAAGTCCGCCGACCACGTCATCGACCTGGGCCCTGAAGGGGGCAGCGGCGGCGGACACATCGTCTGCACCGGCACCCCGGAGGAGGTGGCCCAGTGCGCGGCTTCCTACACGGGGCGCTACCTGAAAAAACTCTTGAAATAATTGCCGTCGGGCCAAAGGAGGGATGACCATGGAACCCACGGAACTCATCTTACTGGAGGGCACCGTCTCGGCAGTGATCTACCGCAACGAGGAAAACGGCTACACGATCCTGCGCCTGGAATCGGACCAGGAAGAGGAGGACGTGACCGTGGTGGGCACCATGCCGGGCATCAACCCCGGCGAGGGGCTCTCCGTCCAGGGCCAGTGGACCCACCACAGCACCTACGGCCCCCAGTTTAAGGCCGAGATCGTGGAGCGGCGGATGCCCGTGGGGGAAAAGGCCATCTTAGAGTACCTCATGTCCGGGGCCGTGAAGGGCGTGGGCGGCGTGACCGCCCGGCGGCTCTTCGACGCCTTCGGGGCAGATGTGCTCACCGTGATCGAGGAGGAGCCCCAGCGCCTGACCGAGGTCAAGGGCATCACCCCCAAGCGGGCGGAGACCATGCACCAGTCCCTGTGCATGCAGCTGGCCATGCGGCGGCTGCTGGACTTTCTGGCCGAGCACGGGCTGCCCTTGCAGATCGGCATGCCCCTCTACCAGCGCTATGGGGGCCTGGCCCTGACCGTCCTGCGAAACGACCCCTACTTACTCCTGGAGGACCCTCTCTATGTCCCCTTTCCCACGGTGGATCAGCTGGCCCTGGCTCTGGGCATCGCCCCCGACGCCTCCCTGCGCCTGGAGGCCGGCCTGCTGCACACCCTGAGCCACAACCTGGACAACGGGCACGTTTTCCTCCCCTACTCCAAGCTCCTGGACGCCGCCCAGCGGCTGCTCAGCGCCCAGCCGGAGGACCTGGCCCGGTGCTTCGACGCGCTGCTGGACCAGCGCAAGGTCGTGAGGGAGAGCATCGCCGGGCAGGACGCCTGCTACCTGGCTAAGCTCTATGACTGCGAGGTCTACGTCGCCGACTACCTGCTGGGCATGGACGGGGAAGCCCTCTGTCCCCCGGAGGATCTGGACGGGCTGTTGGAGCGGATCCAAACCGAGCAGGGCATCCAATATGCCCCCCTCCAGGCCGAGGCCGTAAAGACCGCCGCCCAGCGGCAGATGCTCCTGCTCACCGGCGGACCGGGCACCGGCAAGACCACCTCCCTGCGGGGGATCTTAGCGCTGTTTGACCACCTGGGCCTGCGGACGGCCCTGACCGCCCCCACCGGGCGGGCGGCGAAGCGGCTGTCGGAAACCTGCGGGGCGGAGGCCTCCACCATCCACCGGCTGTTGGAGACCCGCTATGACAGCACCACCGGCGGCCTGACCTTCGCCCACAACGAGCAGGAGCCGCTGGACACCGACGCCGTGATCTTGGACGAGGCCTCCATGGTGGACCTGGTGCTCATGCAGGCGCTCCTCGCGGCCCTGCCCGGTGGGTGCCGTCTGGTGCTGGTGGGGGACCCCCATCAGCTGCCCTCCGTCGGGCCGGGGAACGTCCTGTCGGACCTGCTCCGCTCCCACTGCCTGCCGACGGTCCGCCTGACCGAGATCTTCCGGCAGGCCGCCGCCTCGGCCATCATCCGGGGGGCGCGGGCCGTGGACCAAGGGGCCTGCCCCGTGCTGAAAAACGAGGCCGCCGGGGACTTTTTCTTCCTGCGGCGGCTGGACCCGGCGGCGGCGGTGGAGACCATCGTCTCCCTCTGCCAGACCCGCCTGCCCCACAACATGGGCATCCCGCCGGAGCAGATCCAGGTCCTCTCCCCCACCCGCAAGGGCAGCGTGGGGACCACGAACCTCAACCGCGCCCTCCAGGCGGCGGTGAATCCCCCCACCCCGGAAAAACGGGAAAAGGCCTTCGGCACCACCATCTTCCGGGAGGGAGACCGGGTGATGCAGGTGAAAAACAACTACGACGTGCTCTGGGAGGAGACCGACGGCTCCGGCGTGGGCATGGGCATTTTCAACGGCGACATCGGCCGCATCGAGCAGATCGACAAGGACAGCAACCTGGTCCTGGTGGATTTCGAGGGCCGCCGGGCGGTCTATTCCCCCGACATGATGACCCAGCTGGAGCCGGCCTACGCCGTCACGGTCCACAAATCCCAAGGCTCGGAATACCGGGCGGTGATCCTGGCCGCCCTGGACGCGGCCCCCATGCTGCTGACCCGCGGGGTGCTGTACACCGCCATGACCCGCGCCCGCACCCTGCTCATCGTGGTGGGAGATGACCAGGTCCTGGCCCGCATGGCCGCCAACGACCGGCAGCAGCGCCGGTACAGCGGCTTACGCGCCCGCCTGGCCCGGACGGCAGAGCCTGCCGAACCGGCCCCGGAGCAATTACAGCTCTAGTTTGCCCACAAAGGAGGCCCCGCCATGTCCCTCAAAGAGGCCCTGCTGGACCTGCTCTTTCCGCCCAAGTGCCCCATCTGCGGCCGCTCCTCTGACGGGGAGAAGGACGCTCCCTGTCCCCCGTGCCGCCAGGCTGATTTCTGGATCAGCGGCCCCCAGGCCGTGGTGCCGGGCCGCGCCTTTGTCCGGTGCGTCTGCGCCGGGTGGTATCGCGGGGCGCTGAAGGAGTCCATGACCCGCTTTAAGTTCCAGGGCTGCCACCGCTACGCCCTGGCCTACGGCCCCATGTTGGCCGAGGCCATTCGGACCTATCTGCCGGGAAGCTATGACTGCATCACCTGGACCCCCGTCTCCGCCGCCCGGCGGCGGGAGCGCGGCTATGACCAGGCCCAGCTCCTGGCCCAGGCCACGGCGGAGGCCCTGGGAAAACAGGCCGTTCCCCTTTTGACCAAGGTCAAGGACACGAAGGCCCAGTCCGCCCTGACCGACGGCCGTCTCAGAAAAAGCAACGTGGCCGGGGTCTATTCCGTCCCCCGCCCCCACGAAGTGGCCGGAAAGAAAATTCTGGTCATCGACGACATCCTCACCACCGGCGCGACCCTGGAGGAAGCGGCGCAAACGCTGCGAGCTGCCGGGGCGGCGCAAGTCGTGGCCGCAGCCTTCTGCCGGACGCCAAAAACCTGATCCAAACGCCAAAACCGCGGCACTCCCTTTTTCGTGGGAATGTCGCGGTTTCTTTCGGCTATACTTTAGGAGTAGTACAAATGGGAAAGGGTGAGGCGCAGTGGAGAAGGGATTTTGCCGGGACATCGCCATGGACCTGGGCACCACGTCGGTGCAGGTGGCGGTCCGGGGGCGAGGCATCGTGCTGGAGGAGCCGTCCGTGGTGGCGGTGGACCGCCGCACGGGAAAAATTTTAGAGGTGGGACAGGCCGCCCGCCAAATGCTGGGGCGCACCCCCGGCGAGCTGGTCGCCGTGCGGCCCTTGGAGCAGGGGTACATTGCCGACTGCACCATGGCGGAGGAAATGGTCAGCGCATTCCTGCGCAAGGCTCTGCCCCGCCGGCTCTTCAAGCCCAGGCTGCTCCTCTGCGTCCCCTCCGGCAGCGCCGAGGTAGCGGAGCGGGCGGTGGTGGAGGCCGGCGTCCGGGCCGGGGCCAGAAAAGTCTACCTCATGGAGGAGCCCTTGGCCGCCGCCCTGGGCGCGGGGATCGACATCCGGCAGCCCCAGGGGCACATGGTCGTGGACATCGGCGGCGGGACCACGGACGTAGCCGTCACCGCCCTGGGCGGCGTGGTGGCGTCGGCCTGCCTGGCCACGGCCGGGGACCAGTTCGACCAGGCCCTCATCCAGTATGTCCGCCAGCACCACGACCTGCTCATCGGGGCACGCACGGCCCAAGCGGTCAAGGAGGCCATCGGACAAGTTGCCGGGGAAGGCGAGGAGAGCGCCGCCGTGAAAGGCCGCTGCCTTACCAGCGGCCTGCCCCGCCAGATCACCCTCACCGCCCAGGAAACGGCGGAGGCCTTCGCCCCCGTGGCGGAGGTCATCGTCGCCGCCGTCCACCGGGTCTTAGAGCGCACGCCCCCGGAGCTGGCCGCAGACGTGGCCGAAAGCGGCCTGCTGCTCACCGGCGGCGGGAGCTTGCTGCGGGGGCTTGACGCCCTGCTCGCCCAGCGGACCGGCATGGAGGCCCACGTCGCCGCCGCCCCCATCCAGTCCGTCGCGCTGGGCCTTCTGGAAACGCTTCCCGACCTCTCCAAACGAAAAGAGGGTGTGCTGTATCTGGCAAGACGGCAGTGGTCCCTCTAAAAAGCCTTCTGCCTTAGTACACTACGGACTGCTTGCGGCAGGTTGCCCTCATCCGTCTGCTTCGCAGCCACATTTGTTTATAGAAAATTTTACTGAATCAAACTGTCCCCTGGACAGTTTGACCCTCGGGGAAGGCTCTGTTTACGCCCCCTGTTTGCGTTTTTCTTCTTCGGCTAAAGCAATGGTCAGCGCCTTGGCCAGCTGGTCGGGACATGACGTGGCCTTGAAGCCGCAGCGGATGCCGGCGAGCTTGCCGATGGCGTCGCGGGCGTCCAGGCCCTCCACCAGGCGGGCCACGCCCTGGGTGTTGCCGGCACAGCCGCCGACAAACTCTACTTTTTTGATGATGCTGTTGTCCACGGTCACGTCGATGCGTTGAGAACAAACCCCTTTTGTTTTATATTGAATGGTCATTTCTGCCATCTCCTTTCTGATGTATTTTATCATCATAGCAAAGCCGCGAAAAAAAAGCAAGCAGGGTTTTCCAAGGTAAGACTGTGTATCTTTGCCGCGTCTTTTTCCCGCAAAATCGGTCATAGTAAGTCTGCGCGTCCCCTTCGGGAATACGCGCAGACTGAATTTTTGCAAAGGGGGTGTTTCCCTTGCGGGACATCGACCAACTCCACCGGCGGGGCGTGTGGGGGCGCTGCTTTCGCTGGGTGCTCCTGCTGGCCGCCCTGGTGGGCGTGATGGCGGCGGGTCTTCCCCAGGCCCAGGCCGCTGCCCCCGGCCAGACGGGCCAGGCCCGCACCGTCGTGCCTCTGGGCCAGGCCGTGGGCATCAAGCTCTTTGCCCAGGGCGTGCTGGTGGTGGGCCTGTCGGACATCACCACCCAGGAAGGCCCCGTCTCCCCGGCGCGGGCCTGCGGCTTGCAGGCCGGGGACGTCATCACCCACATCAACGACGACCCCGTGAACTCCATCGAACAGGTCCAGACCGTCCTCCAGGACTTGGAGGGCGACGAAATGGAGCTCACCGTTCTCCGGGACGAGAGCAGCCGGGACATGACCACCCACGCCGTCCAGTGCAGCGCCGACGGGGCCTACAAGCTGGGGGCCTGGATCCGGGACTCCATGGCGGGCATCGGCACCCTGACCTTCTACGAGCCGGAGACCGGCCGCTTCGGCACCCTGGGCCATGGCATCAGCGACGTGGACACCGCCGTTCTCATGAAGCTCCAGCGGGGGGCCATCACGCCCGCCTCCATCGCCGGGGTGGTCAAGGGCGTGGACGGTCGGCCCGGGGAGCTGCGGGGGTCCTTTTCCTCCGGCAAAGACCTGGGGACTCTGTACGCCAACACGACCTGCGGCGTCTTCGGCCACCTGACCAACGCCGCCGCCCAGGGCGGGACCCCCGTCCCCGTGGCCCTGCCCCAGCAGGTCCACACCGGCCCGGCCACCATCCGCTCCAACGTCTCCGGCACCCAGGTGGAGGAGTATACCGTGGAGATCCTCAAGGTCTATGAGCACACCGGCGACAGCCGGGACCTGATGCTCAAGGTCACGGACCCGCGCCTGCTGGCCCAGACCGGCGGCATCGTCCAGGGCATGTCCGGCTCCCCCATCTTGCAGGACGGCAAGCTCGTCGGGGCCGTGACCCACGTGCTCATCGACCACGCCGACCGGGGCTACGGCATCTTCGCCCAGCGGATGCTGGAGCAGGCCGACCGGACGCGCAGCGCCTGACCGACCTCACCGCAGGCCAGAGTTTTCCACAGCTTTTCCTGGGTTTGTGCCCCATTTCCCCGCCCCCGCCCGCCAGTTCCCCCCCGGCGGGCGGGGATACATCTTGACTTTTTCCACACCCTCGTGTACACTGGAACCAAGATTAAATTGGGGAGGTGTACCTATTATGTTTTTGAAAAAAGCAGGGGCGTGGCCCGTGTTTCTCGTTCTTGCCCTGCTCCTGTCCCTGCTGGTCCTTCCCGCCCAAGCCGCGGAGGAAGCGATCGGCGTGACCATCAACGGCACCCCGGTGACCTATGACGACGGCTACGGCCGCCCCTTCGTCGATGCCGCCGGCCGCACACAGGTGCCCTTCCGCCTGACCATGGAGACCTTTGGCTGCACCGTGGATTGGGACAACGACACCCGCACCGCCATGGCGGAAAAAGACGGCACCAAAGTAGAGGTCCCCGTGGGCCGCGACTATCTCATCATCAACGGCAAACGCGCCGACATCGACACCACCGCCCAGCTGGTAGACGGCCGGGTCTATCTGCCCATCCGCCCGGTGCTGGAGGCTTTTGACGCTTCCGTCACCTGGAACAGCAAGGACCACCTCGTGGTCGTGACCACCGGCAGCAGCCTCGTCCGGGTCTACTTCTTAGACGTGGGCCAGGGCGACGCCACCCTCATTGACTGCGGCGAGACCGAAGTGTTGATCGACGGCGGCACCAACAGCGCCGGGAAAGACGTCGTGGCCGCCATCGCCCCCTACATCGACGGAAAACTGGACTACGTCATCGCCACCCACCCCGACGCCGACCACGTCGGCGGCCTGGACGCCGTGCTGGCGGCCTTTGAGGTGGGCGAGGTGATCGACAGCGGCCGCACCGCCGACACCGAGACCTACAAGGACTACTGGGCTGCGGTCAAGGCCGAGGGCTGCACCATCTCATATGACGAAGACCGCATCATCGCCCTCAGCCCCATGGCCGCCCTGTCCATCATCGAGACCGGCGACGACTGGACCAGCAGCAACGATTGCAGCATCGTGGCCCAGCTCACCTGCGGCAACGTGCAGATCCTCTTCCCCGGTGACATGACCGAGACGGTGGAGAAACAGCTTCTGCCCCTCTTCGGGGATATTGACGTGCTCAAAGTCGCCCATCACGGCTCGGCCACCTCGACCACCGCAGAGTTTCTCTCTGTGGTCAAGCCCGAATATGCCGTCGTCTCCTATGGCCTGAACAACAGCTACCATCACCCCGCTCTGCCGACCCTCCAGCGGCTCTTCGCCGCCGGGACCACCGTCTACGGCACCGGCAAGAGCGGCACCGTTGTCCTCACCACGGACGGATGGACGTATAGCTTCAACACCACCCAGGCCCTCACCGCCGCCGATGCCGGCGCTTGATCTTATCTGCGTTTCCCGTGCCTGGCCATGTTTGTGTGCCAGGCACGTTGTTTCTCTCCTTCTGCCCCCATGACAGTCTGATCGTCGGGCCTTTCAAAATTTTGGAAGATTTTAGAATTTTATTTACAAAAGGGTTGTTATTCTGTGCCTTCAGTCCTATAATAGGCTATCATTTGGGCACCCACTTGAAGTTTTTGGACCAAGACAGACCTCCTTCCAAGGCCCTTCCCTCTGCTGAGGAGGACCTTTCCTTCCCGGTGTGCCCACCTTGGAAAGGACTGTGATCGCACATGACAACCACCCAGATCATTGCCGTCGTCATCTTCGTTGTGACCATGGCAGCCATCATGACCGAAAAGATCCACCGCACCGTCGCCGCCGTGACGGGGGCGCTGCTGCTCCTGCTGACCGGGGTGCTGACGGTGGACTCGGCGTTCTCTTACGTAGACATCAATACCATCGGCGTGCTCGTCGGCATGATGCTCTTCGTCGCCGTGGTCAAAAACTCCGGCTTGTTTGAATACATTGCCATACGGGCTGCGAAGATCGCCAACGGCCACCCCTGGAAGCTGATGGTCTTGTTTGTCCTCATCACGGCGATCTTATCCGCCTTTTTGGACAACGTGACCACCGTGCTGCTGATCGGCCCCATGACGCTGGCCATTACGAACATGCTGAAGATCAACCCCATCCCCTTCTTCATGACCCAGATCATGGCCTCGAACATCGGCGGCACCGCCACCCTCATCGGTGACCCCCCCAACATCATGATCGGCAGCGCCGCCGGCCTGAGCTTTGTGGATTTTATCGCCAACACCGGTGTGGCCGTGGTCTTTGTCCTGGCTGCCACGCTGGTCTGCTTCTACTTCATCTATGGCCGCAAGCTCAGGGTCGAGCCGCAGGCCATGGAAGCCATTCATGGCCTGGACGCGGAAAAGGCGATCAAAGACCGGCCCCTGCTCATTAAGAGCGTGGTGGTCATCGTGCTGGTCGTCCTGGGCTTCATCTTCCACGCCCAGCTGGGCCTAGAATCCTGCACCATCGCCCTGACCGCCGCCGCCGTCATGCTGCTCATCGGGCACCAGGACATCGAGGAAGTCATCACGGGCGTAGAGTGGACCACCATCCTCTTCTTCACCGGCCTGTTTGTTGTCGTGGGCGGCTTGCAGGAGACGGGCATCATCCAGGTCCTCGCCAACGGGCTCATGGACCTGACCAAGGGCCACATGACCATGACCATCCTGCTCATCCTGTGGGTGTCGGCCATCGTCTCCTCGTTCCTGGATAACATCCCCTTTGTCGCGACCCTCATCCCGCTCATCCTCACCATGCAGAGCAGCGGCGTGGACGTCACCCCCCTCTGGTGGGCGGTCTCCCTGGGTGCCTGCCTGGGCGGCAACGGTACCCTCATCGGCGCCTCCGCCAACGTGGTCCTCTCCGGTATCAGCACCCGCCACGGCTTCCCCATCACCTTTGCCAGCTACCTGAAGGTCGGCTTCCCCATGATGCTGGTCTCGGTGGCCATCAGTACGGTCTTCCTGCTCATCCGTTTCGGCTGAGCCAGACATAGTGAGCAAATAATTTGTGTAATGTGTAAATTGTGTTTTCTAACATGGGAAGGAGTAAAACACTATGAGTCAATCCATCTTCAGCGGCGACTTTGTCGACCTGAGTCTGGGTCAACTGGGTGCCAGTAAAATCAAGACCGTCAACGGTCAGCAGCACGTGGTCCACTTTGACCTGGGGGAGGGCAAAGACCTGGTCTACGTCTTCAGCGTCACCAACGAAAACCGCTGCTATCTCCAGCGGGCAAAGCCCTACCCGATGACACAGGTCCGCTTTGCCAGCACCGAGGAGACGCTGCACTACATCGCCAAGGATTACAGCGCCTTCCAAAACGCCCGGAAGAGCCGGAAGTATCAGGACTTCGTGGACATCGCCCATAAAACCATCGCCCTGACCCAGCGAATGGAAGACCTGTTCATCACCCACAACATCAGCACCGAAGACATGGCGCTCCTCCACCAGGAGACCGACCGCCTGACCAAGCTGATGGAGGAGATTCACAGCCGCTCGCCGGAGGTGTGATTCCAGTTGCATCCCATGAAAAAAGGACGCCCCACGGCGTCCTTTTTTTCATGCAAATGTTCGGCGCTATCTTCGGCTCAGTGCATCAGCAGGATCATCGTCATGCTCAGCAACAGCACCAGCACCGAAGCCGGCAGGGCGTATTTACAGTACCGCTTCCAGCCGATGGGCGCTCCCTCCCGCGCCGCCACGGCCACGCCGGTGACGTTGGCCGAGGCCCCGATGGGGGTGGCGATGCCGCCGATGTCCGTCCCCTTGGAGACGGTCCAGGTCAGCGTTTGCAGGTCCATCCCCAGGGTGTCCGACAGAGAAAGCAGGACCGGCACCATCACCGCCGCCATGGGCACGTTGTCCACGAAGGCCGAGGCGATGGCAACGAACCAGATCAGCACCACCACCGTCCGGACCGGGTGGCCCCCGGCCAGCTTGGCCAGGACCTGGGCCAGGCCGTTGAGCAGGCCGGTCTGTTCCAGGCCGCTGACGGTCAGGAACAGGCCGACGAGAAAGCCCAGGGTCTTCCACTCCACCTGCTTGAGCAGGCCCCAGGGGTACTTGGTGGTGCAGAGGGTGGCCCCCGCCGCCAGGATCCCGATGGAGGGCATGGTCAGGCCCGTCAGGGTATGGGTGGCAATGAGCAGCACGACGGCGGCAAACAGCCCCACCCGCACCCGAAAGATCCGGTGGTTCGGGATGGCGTCGCCGGGGTCGATCTCCCACAGCTCCGGGGCGACGCCCTTCTCCCGGCGCTTGAGCTTGTTGTGAAAGCAGACGTAGAAATACACCAGCGCCAGGCCCAGCCCGGCCAGACAGATGATGCCGTTGTTCTGCAAAAAGTCCCAGAAGCTCAGGCCCAGAGACGTCCCCAGGATGATGTTGGGCGGGTCGCCGGTCATGGTGGCTGCGCCCCCCAGGTTGGCGGCGAAGATCTCCCCGATGATGAGGGGCACCGGGTCAAAGCGCAGATACTGCGCCAGCTGGACCGTCGCCGCCACCAGGAAGAGGATCACCGTCACGCTGTCCACAAACATGGCCAGCAGCGCCGCCAGGATCATAAAGCTCAGCAAAATGGCCATGGGCCGGAAGCCCAGGGCGCGGGCCAGGCGCAGGCTGACCCAGTCGAAGAAGCCGGCCTCCCCCATGCCCTCCACCAGCACCATCATGCCGGTGAGGAAAAACATCGTGCTCCAGTTGATGCCCACGTTCAGCTCCGTCACGCCCCCGTGGGCAAACCAGAACCGGGGCGTGAGGAAGCTGTGCAGGCTCAAAGCCTCCAGCACCGCCGGGGGATGGGTCAGCAGCAGCAGCACCAGCATCCAGCACCCGGCGCACAGGGAGACCAGATAGCGCGGGCGTTTGTCCCGCAGAAGTTCCACAAATAAAACGATGGCAATGGCCAAGGCCAGGGTCTTGCTCAGCATGAAAATCCTCCCGTGGTCCGTTTCTTTTCCAGGGTCATGGCTCAGTAGCGGAGGAGAAGCATCACCATGCTGATGGCCAGGACAATGACCGCCGCCGGCGCGGAGTATTTACAATACCGCCCCCAGCCGATGGCGTAGCCCTCCCTGGCGGCAATGGCCGTGCCCGCCACGTTGGCGGAGGCCCCGATGGGGGTGCCGCTGCCGCCGATGTCGGTGCCCATGGAGAGGGTCCAGGCCAGGGCGTTCAGGTCTACCCCCATGGTCGCGGAGAGCGAGGTGATGACCGGCACCATGGTGGCGGCAAAGGGAATGTTATCCACAAAGGCCGAGGCAATGCCGGACAGCCACAGGATGATGATGACCATGAGGGTCAGGCTGCCGCCGGTGATGTGGGCGATGCCCTGGGCCATGGCCTCCAGCACCCCCGTCTGCTCCAGGCCGCTGACAGCCAGGAAGAGGCCGATGAAGAAGAGGACCGTCTGCCAGTCCACGCGCTTGAGCAGCAGGATGGGGTCCTTGTTCACCAGCAGGGTCAGGACCGCGGCGATCACGCCCACCATGGCCACGGTGAGGCCCGTCTTGGCGTGGGTGATGAGCAGGATGACCGTCAGAAGAAACACGCCCACGTTCAGGGCAAATTTGCGCCAGCTGTGGATGGATGCTCTCGGGTCCATCTCCATGGCCTTCTGCCGGGCAGCCTCGTCCTGGGTGGCCACCTGCTTGCGGAAGGCGAAGTAGAAAAAGGGCACGATGACCACCATGCTCACCAGGACGATGAGGCCGGTGTTCTGCAAAAAGTCCCCGAAGGTCAGGCCCAGAGCCGTGCCGATGATGATGTTGGGCGGGTCGCCGCTCATGGTGGCCGCGCCGCCCAGATTGGCCGTGAAGATCTCCGCAATGATCAGCGGAACGGGGTCGAATTTCAGCAGCCGGGCCAGCTGGACGCTGGCCACAGCCAGGAACAGAATGACGGTGATGCTGTCGATGAACATGGACAGCACCGCAGACAGGATCATAAAGCAGACCAGCAGCGGCACCGGCCGGTAGTTCACCAGCCGCGCCAGACGCAGGCACAGCCAGTCGAAGAACCCGGCGCCGCTCATCCCCTCGACCATGATCATCATGCCGCTGATGAAGATGATGGTGCTCCAATTGATGCCGGTGTTCATCTCGTTCACGGCCGCGTGGCCGGTGTACCAAAAGGTGGTGGTGGCCATGCTGCCAAAGCTCAAGGCCTCCTCCACCGCCGCCCAGGAGTGCATCAGCCCCAAAAAGACCACGATCAGGGTCAGGGCGCCGGCACAGAGCGTCACGATATAGCGCGGGCGCTTCTCCCGGACGATCTCGACGAACATCACCACAAAGATGACGACCGCCAAAATCTGACTCAATAGATTCATACTTCCTCCTTGATGTCCTGGAAAGGCTTGCTCACAGACCTTCCCCAACAGTGATACCTATTCACACAACGCCCCCAAAAGCACTTTCCACCGTAACTTTCCTATCTGGTTTATTTTCAATTTCCTGAGATTGACAAATCTTTCCTAAGATTGACAAAAAAGAAAGGCTGCAAAAAGGAGCAGGGCCGCTGGGTCCTGCTCCCGCTGCTTGCTCTGGGGAGCATTGTTTGAATCCAAAAAATGATGAATCGTTTTCCTTTTGTTCTCTTTTGCAGTTTACTGTAATTTCCAGCAGGAAAGCCCCTCAACCTTCGTGCCGGAATGCGCCGAATTTGCAAAGCTGTTCGCACACGCCGCAGCCCACGCACTGGGTCGGGTCCACGACGGCCTTCTTGTCCTTCCAGGAGATGGCCGGGCAGCCGATCTTCATGCACTGCTTGCAGCCCTTGCAGGCCTCCGCCTCGACGCGGTAGGGCGGGTGCTTCTGCACGGTCTTGAGCAGCACGCAGGGCCGCCGGGTGATGATGACCGACGGCTCGTCGGCAGCCAGCTCCTCCGTGACCACCTGCTCGGTGGCCTTCAGGTCGTAGGGATCGACCACCCGCACCCGCCGGATGCCCATGGCCCGGCAGAGGGTCTCCAGGTCGATCTTCCCCGCCGGCTCGCCCCGCAGGTTCTTGCCGGTGGTGGGGTTCTGCTGGTGGCCGGTCATGCCGGTGGTGGAGTTATCCAGGATGATAACGGTGGAGTTGCTCTGGTTGTAGGCAATGTTGGCCAGGCCCGTCATGCCGGAGTGCATGAAGGTCGAGTCGCCCAGCACGGCCACGGTCTTGCCCTCGCTCTCTTTCGCCAGGGCCTTGTTGAAGCCGTGGATCGAGCTGACGGAGGCCCCCATACATTCGCAGGTCTCAATGGCATACAGCGGCTCGTAGGCGGCCAGGGTGTAGCAGCCGATGTCGCCCAGCACCGTGACCTTGTGCTTGGCCAGGGTGTAGAACAGGCCGCGGTGGGGACATCCGGCGCACAGCACGGGGGGACGGCCGGGGACGTTCTCCCCCAGGCCCACCCAGGGCTTGCCGGGCTTGCCCAGCTTTTCGGCCACGAGACCCTGGGAGAACTCGCCCTCCAGAGGCAGCACGTCCTTGCCCAGCACGTCCAGACCCAAGGCCCGGCAGTGGTCCTCGATCACGGGGTCCAGCTCCTCCAGGACCAAGACCTTGTCCACCTTGGCGGCAAAGTCCAGGATCTTCTGCTTGGGCAGGGGGTTCACGAGGCCCAGCTTTAGGATGGACGCCTTCGGCCCGAAGACCTCGCGGGCGTACTGATAGCTGGTGGAGGAGGTGATGATGCCGATCGAGGTATCCTCCCCCATCTCCTCGCGGTTGAGGTCGGTGGTCTCGGCAAAGGCCGTCAGGCGGCGGGTGCGCTCCTCCACGATGGGGTGGCGGGGGCGGGCGTTGCCGGGGACCATGACGTATTTGGCGATGTCCTTCTCATAGGGCCGCCGGGCCGGCTCCACGCGCTGGCCCAGCTCCACGATGCTCTGGGAGTGGGAGATGCGGGTGCAGAGCTTCAGAAAGACGGGGGTGTCGTATTCCTCGGACAGCTCGAAGGCCCGCTTGGCAAAGTCCCTGGCCTCGGCGGAGTCCGCCGGTTCCAGCATGGGGATCTTGGCGGAGACAGCGTAGTGCCGGGAGTCTTGTTCGTTCTGGGAGGAGTGCATCCCCGGGTCATCTGCTACGCAGATGACCATGCCGGCGTTGACGCCGGTGTAGGCGATGGTGAACAGCGGGTCGGCGGCCACGTTCAGGCCCACGTGCTTCATCACGCAGGCGCTGCGCTTGCCGGCCAGGGCCGCGCCGAAGGCGACCTCCATGGCGACCTTCTCGTTGGGCGCCCACTCGCAGTAGATCTCGTCATATTGAGCGGCCCGCTCGGTGATCTCCGTGCTGGGGGTGCCGGGATAGCTGGAAATGAGCGCACAGCCGGCCTCATAGAGGCCTCTGGCTGCGGCCTCGTTGCCCAGCATCAGTTTCTTCATGGGTGAAAACCCCTTTCCTGGAACTTGCCCGCCGAAGCAGTCCGACGGGTCAAAAAAATGATCATTTTTATCATACCATAGTTGACAATCGCCCGTAAACTGCTATTCTGGACAAAATCACGCATTTGGTGTATTTTTTATTGGAAGGAAAGGCTTCCCGTTTGTACCTGCTGAAACACCAGACATTTTGTCGAAACCTGGCGGAAGTTGCGGTTTTTAAGTTTTCCAATATTTACCAATTTCGTCTTGAGTTTTCTGTCCCATTGTGATAAATTATGGATGGGTTGTAAAATCACTTTACAGCCAATGAATATTCTGGAAAAGATTGCAATAGAAGCTCTTTTTCAGAGGGGGGAGAACAAGGTATGGAAATCAACCGAACCATTTTGATTGCCGATGCCAGCGAAGATTTTCGCTCCGTTCTGGTCGAAGCCCTTCGACTAGAAGAGGGGTTGGACGTCGTCGCCCAGACCGGAGACGGTCTGGAGGCCATCCAACTCATCCGGGAATGGAAACCGGACGTGCTGGTGATGGACCTGGTCCTCGGCCGGGCTGACGGCTTCGATGTGTTGGACTCCGTCAGGGGCATCCCGCGCAGCACGCTGATCCTGTCCAGCTTTGCCAGAGGATGTATGGCCGACCAGGTGGCCAACCGCGGCGGAGACTACTACATGATGAAGCCCTGCCGCATCTCATCGGTGGTCGAGCGCATCCGGCTGCTGGCCAGCAAGCCCTGGGACGAGGAGGGTCCCGACGGCGAGATGACCGCCATGGCCCGCCAAAACCTGGAGTCCAGCGTCACCTCCATCATCCACGAGATCGGCGTTCCCGCCCACATCAAGGGCTACCAGTACTTACGGGAGGCCATTATGATGACCGTGCAGGACATGGACGTCATCAACGCCGTGACCAAGGTCCTCTATCCCGACGTGGCCCGGAAATATGGCACCACCTCATCCCGCGTGGAACGCGCCATCCGGCACGCCATTGAAGTGGCCTGGGACCGGGGCGACCTGGACACCTTACAGAAATACTTCGGCTTCACCGTCAGCAACGCCAAGGGCAAGCCCACCAACTCCGAGTTCATCGCCATGATCGCGGACCGGCTGGTGCTCCAGCGCCGCCAGGGCTAAGGCAAGACGGCCCCAAATTTCCCCCTTTCCCATTCCTCTCCCTTTCCCAACCGACCCTGCATTTTTTCCTTCCGTATCGCTTTGTGTAAAGAAAATTCTATGTCATACTCCATTCAAATCCACCCGAACCCGCGCAGGTCTCATGTCTAGACGCGGATCCGGGTGATTTCTTTTTGGAAAAACTTCTGCTTGACAGGCAGCCAAGCGTGTGCTATACTACCCCAGTAAAATAAAGTAGGAAGGTTCCGCCTGCCTCACCCTCTGTGCCCCGCGCTTTGGGTCAATACAGTCTGATCCCTGCACCCGATGTCTCCAGCCCTTTGGCGCGAGAAAAAATTGGGTGTCGGTAGGTCTGTTATGCGGATACCTTTTTGCTGGTATCCATTTTTTATTGCTTTTTTCAGAACTGGAGGTGCGTCCATCATAGCTCACACGGCTCATCAGATCAACGAGGAAATTCACGACAAGGAAGTACGCCTCATCTCCGCCCAGGGGGAACAGCTTGGCATCATGCCCCTGGCCGAAGCCCTGGCAAAGGCCGGCGACGCCGACCTGGACCTGGTGAAAATTTCCCCCAACGCCGTCCCCCCCGTCTGCAAGCTCATGGACTACGGCAAGTACCGTTTCGAGCAGACCAAGCGGGATAAGGAGGCAAAGAAAAACCAGCGGATCGTGGAGATCAAAGAAGTGCGTATGTCCCCCGGAATCGACGTCAATGATTTCAACGTTAAGGTCCGCAACGCCCAGCGTTTCCTGTCCGATGGCAACCGGGTCAAAGTCGCCGTCCGCTTCCGCGGCCGCGAAATGGCTCACACCGACATCGGCAAGCGCCTGCTGGAAAAATTCGCGGCCGACTGCGCCGAGGTGGCGACCATGGACAAAGAGCCCAAGCTGGACGGACGCCACATGACCATGTTCCTGTCTTGCAAACAGAACAAAGACACCAAAAAGTAAAATCTGACAAAGGAGATTTCCGTCATGCCTAAGCAGAAAATCAAGACCCACAGCGGAGCCAAGAAGCGCTTTAACCTGACCAAGAGCGGCAAGGTCAAGCGTGCTCACGCCAACAAGAGCCACATCCTGAACAAGAAGACCACCAAACGCAAGCGCGGCCTCCGCGCCGGCGCTTATGCGGACAAGACCAACGAGGCCGCAATCAAGCGCATGATCCTGTATAAATAAGATTTTTACCACAAGACATAGGAGGCTGACACAATGGCTAGAGTGAAAGGCGCGATGATGACGCGCAAGAGAAGAAACAAGATCCTGAAGATGGCCAAGGGCTACTGGGGCGCTAAGTCCAAGCACTTCAAGATGGCCAACGAGCAGGTGATGAAGTCCCTGACCTACGCATACGTGGGCCGTAAGCGCAAGAAGCGCGACTTCCGTCAGCTGTGGATCACCCGGATCAGCGCTGCCTGCAAGAGCAACGGCATGAACTACTCCACCTTCATGCACGGCCTGAAGCTGGCCGGCGTGGAGATCAACCGCAAGATGCTGGCTGAGATGGCCGTCAACGACAAGGCCGCTTTCACCGCTCTGACCGAGGTTTCCAAGGCTAAGCTGGCCTGAGATCCTTCTCATGGAATCTGTGAACAAACCCCGCGACCTAAGATAGGCCGCGGGGTTTTTGTCGTTCGTTGTGGGGGAAAGGCCCTCTCAGACCGCTTCGCGGCCAGCTCCCCCGGAGGGGGAGCCAAGAGAAGGGCTTATAAAATACTATACCGGTTAAAGACCTCCAGCAGGCCCTCTGTCGTCACCTTGGCCTTCTCCTCCCCTGCTTTATCCAGCACGATCTGGCCGTGGTGGAGCATGAGCAGGCGGTCGCCGTACTCGACGGCGTAGCGGAGGTTGTGGGTGACCATGAGGGCGGTGAGCTTTTTCTCCTTCACTACCTTGCCGGTGAGGACCATGATGGTCTCCGCCGTCTTGGGGTCCAGGGCGGCGGTGTGCTCGTCCAGGATGAGGAAGTTCAGCGGCGTCATGGTCGCCATGAGCAGCGCCACGGCCTGCCGCTGGCCGCCGGAGAGGGCGCCCATTTTCACATTGAGCTTATCCTCCAGGCCCAGGCCCAGAGAGGCCAGCTCGGAGCGGTAAAAGTCGATGCGCTTGCGGTTGACCCCAAAGCCCAGGCCAAAGCGCTTGCCCTTGTTGTCCGCCAGGGACATGTTTTCCAGCATGGTCAGGTTGGGGCAGGTCCCCAGGGAGGGGTTCTGATACACCCGGCCGATGGTGGCGTAGCGCTGAAAGTCCTTCTGCTTGCGGATGCTCTTGCCGCCCACCAGCACGTCGCCCCCGTCCAGGGGGATGGAGCCGCAGAGGATGTTCAGCAGAGAGGTCTTGCCGGAGCCGTTGCTGCCCACGATGGAGACGAACTGGCCGTCGTCCACGGTGAGGTTGAAGTGGTCGAACAGGGTCATTTCCGTCACGGTGCCGGCGTTGTAGATTTTCGTTAAGTCTCGCAGCTCAAGCATGGATGATCTCCTCTCCCTTTCGACCGGCCAGCACCAGCACCAGCAGGAACAGCACGGCGGTGATGAACTTCAGCATATTGGCGGGCAGACCGGCGTTGATGGCGATCTGGATACAGAACTTATACAGGATGCTGCCCAGCAGCACGGCGGTGGTCCCCTGGGGGGTGGCCAGGAAGCGCAGGCCCTTCACCTTCCGCAGGCCCTGGGCGGCCTTGGAGCTGGTAAAGAAGCGGATGAGCGAGATGCCGATGATGACCGTCGCCAGGCCAAAGACCACCTGGCCGATGCCCATGACGGCGGAGTAGCTCCGCTGCTCCTGGCACAGGACGCTGCCGCACAGGGCGACGAGCGCGTTGGAGATCACCACGCCCAGGATCTTCATGTTGCCCTTGTTCTGGGCCAGGGTGGTGACCAGGGTCCCGTTGTCACCCACGGCCCGCAGGAGCAGGCCGGACTTGGTGCGGAAGTAGAGGTCCAGCAGGAGCTTCACCACAATGGCCAGGACCAGGGAAATGATGAGCTTTCTCCAGCCCAGGGTCAAATTGCCGAACAGGGCCATGACGCCCTTGGAGGTAAAGATGGTGTCCACCGCCCGCTCCACGGTCACGTTGGACCCGGCGATGAGCAGGTTGATGGACGAGAGGGCCGTCATGGTGATGATACCGGCCAGCAGGTCCCGCACGCCCAGGCGCACGTGGATCAGGCCCGTGCACAGCCCGGCGATGGCCCCCGCCGCCGCCGAGCAGAGCAGCGTGGCCCAGGGGTCCACACCCTTCAGAAGAAGGATGGCCGTCACCGCCGCGCCCAAGGGGAAGCAGCTGTCCACGGTCAGGTCCGGAAAGTCCAGCACAGAGTAGGTGATGTACACCCCGTAGGACAGCAGGGCGTAGATCAGGCCCTGGGTCAGGGTAGAAATGATCAGGTCTGACATGAATGTCATCCTCCTTCGGTCAGGTTACGTTCTCTGCGAGCGGGGCAGAAGCTCAGGCGTTGGCCACGTCCTCGGCGGACTGGGCCACATCGTCGGGCAGGGTGATGCCCAGCTGCTCCAGAGACTTGCTGTTGATGTAGGTGGAGTAATTCTCAATGACTTCATAGGGCATATCCTGGCAGGTGGCCTCGCCGGTCAGGACCTTGGCGGCCATCTTGCCGGTCTGGATGCCCAGCTGGACGTAGTCCAGGCCGGCACCGGCGGCACAGCCCTTCTTCATCTGCTCGATCTCAGAGCCATAGACGGGGATCTTGGCCTCGTTGGTCTTTTCCAGGATGGAGCCCAGCACGCCCACCACGTTGTTGTCGGTCAGGTTGGAGAAGCAGTCCACGCCCTTGGCGATCAGGTTGTCCACGGCCTGGGTGACCTCGGACTGGGCGGTGACGCCCACGGCCTCGATGGTGAAGCCGTAGTCGGCGGCCTTCTCCTGGTACACGCCCACGGAGTAGACGGAGTTGGATTCGCTGGTGGTGTAGACGATGCCGATGGTCTTGGCGTCGGGCTGGAGGGCGCGGATGAGCTTCAGCTGGCCCTCGACGGGCAGCACGTCAGAGGTGCCCGTAATATTGCCGGAGTCCAGCTTGGCGCCCACGGGGTCGGTGATGGCGGTGAAAATCACGGGGATGTCCTTGTCCTCGGCGGCGGCATAGCAGGCAGTGGCGGAGGGGGTGGCGATGCCGACCATCAGGGCCGCGTTCTCGGCGGAGAAGGACTGGGCGATCTGGATGGCCATGTTGTCGTCAAAGCTGGCGTTCTGATAGTCGATGGTGTAGTCGGTGCCTTCGACCAGGCCGGCCTCCTGCAAGCCCTGGAGGAAGCCCTCGCGGCAGTTGTCCAGGGAGGCGTGCTGGCCGTACTGGCTGATGCCGATGACGGGCACGTTGCCGTCGGCCTTGGCGGCGGTGTCGCCGTCGGTGCTGTCGGTGGTGGCGGTGTTGCCGCCGCAGGCGGCCAGGCCCAGGACCATGGTCAGGGAGAGGGCTCCGCAGAGCAGTTTTTTCAGGTTTTTCATGTCAAGTCGCTCCTTCATAACATTTGGTAAAAATAGAATGATGTGTGCGATGGTGGGGAGGGTCTTTCTGCCAAGGGTCCGGGGGCAACAAAAAAAGCCCTGTTCCATCCGTTGTTTCCAACGACATGGGACAAGACTGACTTCCTGCGGTACCACCCAAATTGACGCATTGCGCCCGCTCCGTTCGCGTACCATCATACGCGCCGCCCTGGTAACGGGTGCGGTCCCCGTCGGCCACTACTGCCCTTCTGCCAGCGTCTGCAAAGGAAGGGGTTCGGTCCGCCCTCGTAAGTCCATTCTCTCCTCGCCGTCCTGCCGCGCTTGCACCGCCCGCGGCTCGCTAAGAGGCAGAGCGAAGAGGTACTACTCTTACTCACCGGTTTGCTTTTCTTTAATTAACTAAATCATATCACGCCGCCAAGCCCCCGTCAAGCACACTTTTTCACAAATGCGCACAGGACAGCCTGGGGTGTTCTTTGTGGAAATGGCCGCAGAATAGCGTTCAGGCCCGCCCAGGTGGAACAGAGGGGAAGGTTCCGAGGGGCGAGCCTGTCAGCTTGAGCAAATATATCGATGTAAAGGAGGAGTATGCGTAAGTGACACTGGCTACCTTAGGCGTGATGCTGTGCCTTCTTCATGGTCAGGTAATCGGACCACTGCTGTGCAGCCAGGATAGAGACCACTGCGGCGGGCAGAGCCAGGAGCAGGGGGTGGGTGATGTTGATCGTATTCAGCACGGCGACATAGGCCACGAGGACCAGGAGCATCACCAGAAGAGCAACCAGATGCGTGTTTTTAGTTTTCATCATTCAACGAACCTTTCCTAATAGAACTCAGAATTTTAATCGTTTGATCTATGGAGAAAAGTAAGTTTTCCGGCCGGTCTTGCTTTCTCTATCTGCTTGCATTATACTAGATCGAGTTCCCTTTGTAAAACAGGAAATACCCACCGCTAACATCAAAGTTTCTCATGGAAAGAAGCTCTCAGAATATCCATCAAAGTTTTTGATGGAAAGGAGGTATCATGGACCAAAACAAACGCGTCGCCCTGCTCACCGCCATCGACCTGGGCAACCTGACCCGCGCCGCCGAGCAGCTGGGCTACACCCAGTCGGGTCTGAGCTACGTCATCAAGGCCCTGGAGGCCGAGCTGGGCTTTCCTCTCTTGGTGCGCTCCCGCGCCGGGGTCCGCCCCACGGACGAGTGCCAGCGCATTTTGCCGCTCCTGCGGGAGCTGGACCGGAAGAGCCGCCAGCTAGAGCAGGAGGCAGCTGACATCCGCGGGCTGGCCGTCGGCAACGTCTTCATCGCCACCTTCCCCTCCATCTCCCGGTTCTGGCTGCCCCAGATCTTACGGGATTTCGCCCAGCTCTACCCCGGCATCACCGTCTCCATCCGGGAGAGCGGCCAGGAGGAGCAGGACGAGTGGCTGCGGGAGGGCGCCATCGACCTGGCTTTTTGCAGCTATCACGACTCCCCCTACCACTGGATCCCCTTTTTGGAGGATGAGATCTGGGCCGCCGTCCCCGCCGGCCATTCCTTGGCCGCCTGCGATGAGATCGACCTGGCCAAGCTGGCCGACGAGCCCTTTATTTTAGAGGACCGGGCCTATGACTATGACATCACCCGCGTCATCACCAACGCCGGCGTCCACCCCGACGTCCGCTGGACCTCGAAAGATGAACTGGCCATCCTGGCCATGGTGAAGCTGGAGCTGGGCGTCTCCGTCCTGCCCGCGCTCTATCTACACGAGGAACACCCCGGCGTGGCCGTCCGCCCCCTGGTGCCCCGCGCCTTCCGGCAGCTGGGGGCCATGGTCCCCGACCTGGACAACCTCTCCCCCGCCGCCCGGCGCTTTTTAGCCAGCGCCCGGAAAACGATGGGGATCTCCCCTTGACTTTTCGGAAAAATTTGTGTTAAGATACGCACAGAAAACTCATTGTGTTGTGTCGCACCATGCGTAAGTCCAAACACTGGACTTACGCATTTTTATTTTTCCCAAAGAAAGGAGTCTGTTTTCATGTTTCTCCCCTCCCCTGCAATGTACCTGGCACAGTTTCTTTCCCCCCTGCTGCTGGGGGCATTGCGAGGCGTGCTGAGGGACCTGTCCCACCTGGCCTATTGGTTCGCGGTGGTGCTGGCCGTTCTCTTCGTCCTCTGCTCCCTGCGTATCCCGGTAGGGCGAGGGGCACGGCGGGCGTGACCGTTCATTTTGGCAAAAAAATTCGTTGCTTTTTTATCTGGTTAGGGTATAATAAAAGTAGGGAATTCCCTACTTTCCATTCTTAACTAGGAGGTACTGTTCCATGACCGAACGCACTTTTGTAGATAACCCAGCCGTTTATGCCATGAAAATCTTACAAAAAGAACTTACGGCAGAAGTTAAACATGCTGGACTTACCTCCGAAGATGATGTGATTTCCCTCGTCAAGGAAATCAGAGACAGTACCTTAAAGTGAACGTTAATTTTACGTAGAGCCTAAAAAGCCTTCCCCGAGGGGGAAGGTGGGCCGGCTCGAGCCGGGTCGGATGAGGGCCACCTGTCGAACGGAATCGGTCGTGTACAAAACCACCCCCACACGACGCGGAACCACCAATCAAATCCATCTGGCGAAGCCAGACTCCATGGGTGGTGGGGGCTTCTCTATGTTTCTACCTTAGTACACTACGGCTCAGGTGCAGTAGGTAGCCCTCATTCGTCTGCTTCGCAGCCACCTTCCCCCTCGGGGAAGGCTTTCGCTTTTGCAAAACATATTCTAATTATAAATCCCCCGCAGAAGCGCCGGTCGTTCCGGTGTTTCTGCGGGGGATACGTTATCCTCTCATGAAAATAAAATCAAGTGACTTATCAAGTGACTTAGTCCTTGGACCACTTGACGCCCTGGGGGGTGTCCATGAGGGTGATGCCCATGGCCTTGAGCTCGTCGCGGATGCGGTCGGCTTCGGCGAAGTTCTTGGCCTTCCGGGCGGCCTGACGGGCCTCGATCATGGCCTCGACCTTGCTGTCCAGGCTGTCGTCCTCTTCCTTCTTGTTGTAGAGCAGACCCAGCACGTCGGTAAACTCGTGCAGCATATCCAGGCAGGCGGTGGCCAGCGCCTTGGTGGGGTTCTTCTCCACCGCGATGTTGATGGCCCGCACCAGCTCGAAGATGACGCTGATGGCGTCGGCGGTGTTCAGGTCGTCATCCATGGCGTCGTCGAACTTCTGGCGGTAGCTGTCAAAGGTCTCGGTGAAGGCCTTCTCCTCGGCGGTCATGTCGCCGTCGGCACCGTTCTTGGTCAGGAACTCCAGGTTGCTCTCGGCGGTGTAGAGGCGCTCCAGGGCGTTCTGCGCCATGATGAGGGAGTCGCGGGAGTAGTTCAGGGGAGAACGGTACTGGGCGGAGAGCATGAAGAAGCGGACGGCCTCGTACCCGTAGGCTTCGGCGGCCTCGCGGACGGTGAAGAAGTTGCCCAGGGACTTGGACATCTTCTGGTTGTTGATGTTCAGGAAGCCGTTGTGCAGCCAGTAGTGGACGAAGGTACATCCGTTGGCGGCCTCAGACTGGGCGATCTCGTTCTCGTGGTGGGGGAACTGCAAGTCCTCGCCGCCGCAGTGGATGTCGATGGTCTTGCCCAGGTAGCGGTTGGACATGGCGGAGCACTCGATGTGCCAGCCGGGACGGCCCTGGCCCCAGGGGGAGTCCCAATAGGGCTCGCCGGGCTTGGCGGCCTTCCAGAGGGCGAAGTCCAGGGGATCCTCCTTGACGTCGTTCACGTCGATGCGGGCGCCGGCCTGCAAGTCCTCGATGGGCTGGTGGGAGAGCTTGCCGTAGCCCTCGAACTTCTTGGTGCGGTAGTACACGTCACCGTTGACAGGATAGGCATAGCCCTTGTCGATCAGGGTCTGCACCAGGTCGATGATCTGCTGGATGTTCTCGGTGGCCTTGGGGTGGACGGTGGCGTCCCGCACGCCCAGGCCGTGGGCATCCTTGAAATACTCCTCGATATACTTCTCAGAGATCTCCTGCGAGGTGGCGTGCTCTTCGTTGGCCCGCTTGATGATCTTGTCGTCCACGTCGGTGAAGTTCTGCACGAACGTGACGTTGTAGCCGCGGTACTCCAGATAGCGGCGCAGCACGTCGAACAGGATCATGGGGCGGGCGTTGCCCACGTGGATATAGTTGTAGACCGTGGGGCCGCAACAGTACATCTTGACTTCACCGGGGGTGATGGGCACGAACTCCTCTTTCTTCCGGCTCATGCTATTAAACAGCTTCATTTTGTTGGTTCTCCTTCCGTTTGTTCTCTTCTTCCTCGTGTTTTTTATCCAAATACTCTTCCAGCCAGGAAAGGCGGGAATTGATGGCGTCCAGCTCCTTCTGCACAGGGTCGGGCACGCTGACCTGGTCCACGTCACCCACGAAGTTGGTCTTTTCCCCGGCGATGCGGACCACGCGGGCGGGCACGCCCACGGCGGTGGCGTCCTCCGGGACTTCCTTCAGGACCACTGCATTGGCGGCGATGCGTGCCCCGTCCCCCACCTTGAAGGGGCCGAGGACCTTGGAGCCGGTGGAGAGCAGGACGTTGTTGCCGATGGTCGGGTGGCGCTTGCCCTGGTCCTTGCCGGTGCCGCCCAGGGTGACGCCGTGGTAGATCAGGCAGTCGTCCCCGACCTCCGCCGTCTCGCCGATGACGATGCCCATGCCGTGGTCGATGACCAGGCGGCGGCCGATCTTCGCGCCGGGGTGGATCTCAATGCCGGTCCAGAAGCGGCTCCACTGGGAGATGGTACGGGCCAAAAACTTCATCTTGTGACAGTAACAGAAGTGCGCGGCCTGGTGATACATGGTGGCGTGCACGCCGGGATAGAGCAGGAAGACCTCCAGCTTGCTCCGGGCGGCCGGGTCGCGGGCCTGATAGGCCGATAAAGTTTCTGTCAAATGGAACATGATTTCCGGTCACCTCACAAAAAATTACGGTCGGTTTGCTAGCCTATGCTATGTCCGCCCAACCGCCGGCGGAAGCGGGGGGCCTGGGGCAACAAAAAAACGCCTCCTGACCCCAAAAGGTCAAGAGGCGGCA
The DNA here is from genome assembly GCA_004556345.1 of Clostridiales bacterium. Taxonomy (GTDB): domain Bacteria; phylum Bacillota; class Clostridia; order Oscillospirales; family Oscillospiraceae; genus Evtepia. Next base: position 61,878 of record SFHQ01000005.1, read on the forward strand.
AGATCATTCAACGTCGTTGTCCGCGGTTCCACTCTCGTTTGTCACTCAAGACGGCTGGTAACGGGGCCTGACCGGAGGGCATCTGCATCCCCCTCGCTCCCGGGCGCACTTTCGCCAGTCTCCCCGCAGGGCGGTTTTCAGTCGGTGACCGCCCCTCTCTGTCCGGTTCTGACAGGGTACTCTTCCCGTTCCACACGAGATTCAATTTGTCGTTATTCTACCATGCCCCCGCCCGCCTTGTCAAGAGCGCGTGTCCTGTGCTATCCTGAGAAAAAACACCCTGCATTTTGAAAGGAGCCACTGCCATGCCAGACTTTTCCTATTGTAAGCTGGAGATCTTCGTCCCCGCCAGCCATTTCTCCGCCGTCCAAACGGCCCTGGCCGAGAGCGACGCCGGGCACATCGGGGCCTATGACCAATGCCTGTCCTATTCCCCCGTCACCAGCTTCTGGCGGCCGCTGGCCGGGACGCACCCCTATCTCGGCGCGGAGAATACCCTCTGCCAGGCAGAAGAATTCAAAGTGGAAGTGACCTGTCGGACGGAGCAGGTAGACGAGATCATGCAGGCAGTGAAAGCCGCGCACCCGTATGAGGAGCCGGTGATCAACGTGATCCCGCTGTATCGGACCAGCTTTTGAGAATGGTGTCCGGCGGAGCCGGATGGATTTTATGACTGGTTCCGTTGGGCACGTTGTTGCCTTAGTACACAACCGATTCCTTGCGCAACGTAGCCCTCATCCGTCCGCTTCGCGTCCACCTTCCCCCTCGGGGAAGGCTCTCGCAACGCCGTATAAATTTGTAGTGTTGCGTCTTCCTGTGATGAATGATATAACGCAAAGCCTTCCCCGAGGGGGAAGGTGGCCCGGCTAAAGCCGGGTCGGATGAGGGCCACCTAGCGCATCTGAGCCGCAGTGTACTAAGGTAGCACCCCAAGATTTCGTACCACCAATCAAATCATTTGGCGAAGCCAAACTCCTTCACTTCCGCCCGTCGATCAGCACGTCGAAGCGGTCCCCCCGCAGAAGATAGACCGGGTACAAACAATCTCCCTCCGGGTCGGCATAGTAGGCCGTCTCCGCAAACTTGATCTCGGTGCCGTCCGACACGTCGCCGCTGACACTGCCCTCCCCGTTGGCGGCGGCCTGGACGAGGTCGGCGCGGCTCTTGCCCTCGACAGTAACAGCTTTCCCGATGGGCGCGGTGTAGTTGTCCACCTCGATGAGGTTCCCCTGGGGGTCCAGGCGGAGGATCCAGCGGAAGGTGCCGGTCACGGTTTTCTGATCGACCATGGGATAGAAGTAGACGATTTTCTCTTCGACCAGCTCCGGTGTGTTCCCGCCGCCGCTGGTGGCGTCGGTGGCGATCCCGTCAGAAAATTCTCCGTTCCAAAGCTGCTTCTCGGTCATAAATTGCGTGGCAAGGTCAATGGCCTGCTGGTCAGAAATGGCTTCCTCCGGGGGCACGGCCGGTGCAGGGTCTTTCGTGGTCTGATAGGTCCAGTGCCCGGTCTGGCTGTCCAGGGTGACGGAATAATCCTCCCCGACGTAGGCCCCGTTGCTCAGGGCCGTGCCCAGGGTGATGCCGAAGGCCCGCTCGATGTCCGCCTTGGCCTGGTCTGCATCCACAGCCAGCGGATAAACGGTGAGCTGGTCCGGTGTATCCAGCCGAACCGCCTCCCCCAGCGTGACCGATACCCCGGTCCCGTCCTCCAGCGTGGGGTGCTCCACGCCGCAGGCGGCCAGGGTCAGCAGCAGGGCGGACAGCATGAGGATCGTCCAATGCTTTTTCATCGCAATACCTCCTTATTTCACCGGCCGGACCGTCTCGGCCAGGGCCAGCAGCTCGTCTGCCGGCAGGTCGCCGGTCACGCTGAGAAGCGCTGTGGTCTCCGGGTCCATCCAGACGATGATACTGGTGCTGTCCTCGTTCTCCCCCACGTAGAGGTCGGCGGAGACGCCGTTGACGGTGACCTTCTGCACGTCCTCCTCGTCGGCAAAGACGCTGAGACTGCCGGAGGAGTTTTCCGTCTCATACTGATAGTCCAGGGCCAGGATGTTCCCCGCGTCGTTTTCATAGGTCAGGGCCGCATACTCCGCGGACTGGATGGACTGGTCGGCCACATAGTGGTATTCCTCCGGCACATCCATCGTGTAGGCGGGCAGGTCCCCGCTTGGGATGGGCGTGCTCTGGAAGGAATAGTTTTGGCTGCCCTCAAAGGAATCCCGGATCCAGCCCCACAGGCCCTCCCGCGCCTGGGCGTTGCTGCCCAGGAAGCAGCCTCCGCAGGCCACCACGGCGATGGCCAGGCAGGCCGCCCGGTGGGCCAGCCTGCGGCGGCGCTCTTTGCGCTCCCGCTTCTCCCCCATCTCCCGGATGAGGGCCTGTATCCGGGCCTTAAACTCCGGAGAGGGTTCATAGGTACATGCCTCCGGGTCGGGCAGGGAGCGGTCCAAGGCCTCTGCCGCCTCGTGGACGGCTTGCTTCAATCTCTCGTCACTGATCATAAAAGTCCCTCCTCTCGACAAAGCCGTTCCAGACGTGCCCGGACGCGCTGCTCCAGTTTCCGCGCCGCCTCCCAGCTCATTCCCATGAGGTGGGCCGTCTCCCGGTTGGAAAACCCGTGCTCGTGGCGCAGGCGCAGAAAGAGCTGGTCCCGCTCCGGCAGGCGCAGGATGCACCGGGTCAGGGGGCTTTCCCCCCAAAATTCCTCCGGCAGGGTCTCCCTGCTCTGGCTGTGAATGGCTTCGTCAAAGGTCTCCCCCGCCCGGCGCTGGTTCTGCCGCCAGATGTCGATGGCTTTGTTCTTCACTATAGTAACGATGAGAGACTTCCAATTGGGACACTTTTGCGAAAAATATTTGGAAAAATTTTCGGCCAAGGCGAAAAATGCGTCCTGAACAGCATCTTCCGCGTCCGAATCGGACAGGTGATAGCCCTTCGCCACCCAAAACGCCAGGCCCCGGTAGCGAGTATAGAGCTGGTCAAAGGCCTCCTGCTCCGTCTCATGCTCAATGAGTCGGAGAGCAAGTGCAAACATTGGGGTCTGCCCCTCCTCTCTTTCGGGACAGCATCACAGCATCCCGCTGATGCGGCGGTGCATGGCGTAGAATTCCTCCACCATGTCCTGAATGATCTGGGCGGCGGGCTTTACGTCGTGGATGCGGCCCAGGACCTGGCCCATGGCGATCTGGGCCTCCTGGGGCTTGTCATTTTCATAGGCCGCCTTGGTCACGGTGCCCCGGATGAGGGGATAGAGCTCATCAAACGTCGGGTGATGCTTCTCAAACTCGATGATGTGCAGGGCCTCCTCGGTCTTGAGGGAGCGCAGGGCGTTGCGGATGCTGGTCTGGGTCAGCACCGTGTCGGTCTCCTTCGCGTCAATAACGGCCTGGCGCAGATGGGGGCCGATCTCCGTCTCCTCGGCCATGAGGAAGCGGGTGCCGACCATGACGCCGTCCAGCCCCATGCCCAGGGCGGCATACATCGTCCGCCCGTCGCACACGCCGCCTGCGCCCACGACCGGCAAGCTGCAGCGCTCCAGGGTCAGGGGCCACTGGACCATGGACCCGACCCCGGCCATGCCGGGGTGGCCGCCGCCCTCGTAGCCCACGATACACACCGCGTCACAGCCCACTTCCTCGGCGGTGTGGGCGAAACGGGAGTCGGGAATTTTGTGCATGACCACGCAGCCCGCCCCCTTCAGCAGGTCCATGAAGGGCTTGGGGGAGCTGCCCGCCGTCTCAACGATGCGGACTTTCTCGTCCACGATGGCCTGCAAAAAGCCCTTGATGGGGCCGTCGGGCTTGGTGTCGGGCAAGAGGGACAGGTTCACGGAAAAGGGCTTGTCCGTCAGGCGCTTGAGCCGCTGGATGTCCTTCTGAAAATCCTCCGGGTCAGCATAGGTCGTCATATTGATCGTACCCAGGCCCCCGGCGTTGGAGACGGCAGCGGCCAGGTTGGGCTTGGAAAGCCACTGCATGGCGCCTTGAACGATGGGATACTCAATGCCGAACAGCTCTGTGATGCGGGTCTTCATGGTGCAGGTCTCCTTTTATTTCCGGTGGGCAGCAGGCCCACTTTTTTGTTTTGTAACCCATTTATAGTAGCAACTTTGGCCCGAAAGGTCAATCCAAACCAAGCCCTCTCCGACATTTTCCCGGCTTTTGTCTGTTTCTTTCTCCGTAAGAATTGACAAGAAGGGAAATGGGTTTTATAATCAACTTGTGAGTATTCCACACAATAAAGGAGGAACTGTGCGTATGGAATTCAAAACCGCAACGATGGCCGACTTCGACGTCGCCTTCGACTACATCGAAAAACTCTGGGACTACAACACCTATGACAAAGACGTGATCCGCAAGGTCTACGCCGACGTGCTGGCCGATGAGAACAGCTTCGCCTTCTTCCTCATGGACGGCGACACCTACCACGGCTTCTGCCACGGAGCCTACTTCAACACCTTCTGGCTCTCCGGCATGACCTGCTACGTCTCCAGCATCATCACCAACGAAGACGAGCGCGGCAAGGGCTGCGGCGTGAAGCTCATGGACCACGCCAAGGAGCTGGCCAAGGCCCGCGGCTGCAAGGCCCTGGTCCTCGACTCCGGCATGCCCCGCAAGCAGGCCCACCGCTTCTATGAGATCTACGGCTTCGAGAAGAGTTGCTACGGCTTCGACTACTATCTGGAGCCTTGACACCTCCAAAGCCTTCCCCGAGGGGGAAGGTGGCTGCGAAGCAGACGGATGAGGGCTACGTTGCAGATAGAAGGCGTATCGGTAACGAGGTAGAACCTCCATTCTTCACCTATACTGTTAAGCACTAATTTTCCTACACGCAGGCCCTCTCAGTCAGCTTCGCTGCCAGCTCCCCCGGAGGGGGAGCCAAGTATGATGTCCCTACAAACGAAAAACGCAAAAGCTCCCCCCAAGCAAGAAAATTCTGTTTCCGCTTAGAGGGAGCTTTTCTATTTTATATTACTTAATGTCAATATATTCTGCGGAAAACGACGGAACTGTAATACTAGCACCCATCACAGAAGTATAGGTATAGTCTCCCATCAGAACACCGTACATTGTTACAATATCATCCTCTAAAATATTCGACTCACTGCTATCCTGTTTTGTATAAGAAACTAGGACAGTATCATCCCAGACATAGCGTCCCTTCGTAACATTCACGCGAAGGGTATAGCTATCGCCATCCGGCATGGCTTGGATAACTTCTCCTGTAAACTTAGCTTTTTTGCCAATGTAGTTATCTGGATTCCGTGCAACTTCATTGTATGTATAGGATTTGCACTCCGCAACATACTCTTGCTTCACTTCCGCCGCAGTCATGGTATAGTTCTCACTCTCCAGTTCTTTTCCACAAACTGTGCATTTCTTCACACGGGTTCCACTGGAAGAAGAGGTCGCTTTCGTCTTGATCTCCCAGTCTCCAGGCGTATGCTCTGCCAATGGCAAATCTTTCGTCACGGTCTCTCCGCATCGAGTGCAGGTTCCAACTTCCTTTCCCGCTTCCGAGCAAGTCGAAGCGCTCTCTTCCTTCCACTCCTTCACGTCATGTCCCAGAGGTTCTCCACTCTCTTCTCCGCAGCGGCTGCACTCCTTCGCTTTTGTGCAGGTTGCTTCTGTCCACTTGTGTCCCAGGGCCTCGCCCTCGGTTTCTCCACATTTTGTACAGGTTTTCGGCTCTGTACAAGTAGCCTCTTTCCATTCATGCTGGCAAGCACAGCTGGACAGGCAGAAGACCAGAAGCAGGCCCAGGAAGATAGCTAGGGTTCTCTTTTTCATGTTACGCTCTCCTTCTTTCTATTTGTTGCTTGGGAATTGGTTTTGCTCGCTATCCAAAAACAGTATATAACATTTTGTTTTATAAGTCAATATAACAAAACGTTATGCATATACTTCTGTTCATCCCAACGAACAGGAGATGATGCGTTTTGTATCGAAGGATTCGCGACCTGAGGGAAGACCGAGATTTGCTACAAAAAGACTTGGCAAAAATACTCAACTGCACACAAGTGTGCTACTCAAACTATGAGATGGGAAAACGAGACCTCCCAACAGAAGTCTTGATCCAGCTGGCCCGCTTTTATCACACCAGCACAGACTACCTGCTTGGTCTGACAGACATTTCCACCCCTTACCCCTAACATACTAATTGTAACCACACCACCTTGCCAGCACTCTGTTTTCCCTGTATGATAGACCACGACCCCAAATAGAGAGAGGAGAATGTTCTATGAAACGCAAAACCAGCTTCCTGCTGGCCCTGGCTTTGGTGTTCGCTCTGGTGCTGTCCGGCTGCTCTGGGGCGCCGTCGCAGGCGGCCACGGACCTGAGCGGCGTCAGCATCAGCCAGTTCCGCAGTGAAAGCCCCTGGACGGAGCTCAACGGCAATGCGCCGGAGTTTGACGCCAGTGACCTGACCCGCACGGACCCCTTTGAGACGTATTCCGACCTGGACTCCCTGGGCCGGTGCGGGGTGGCCTATGCCAACATCTGCATGGAGCTGATGCCCACGCAGGAGCGGGAGCCCATCGGTCAGGTCAAGCCCACGGGCTGGCACACGGCAAAGTATGACGGCGTGGACGGCAAGTATCTCTACAATCGCTGTCACCTCATCGGGTTTCAGCTGGCAGGCGAAAACGCCAACGAGAAGAATCTCATCACCGGCACCCGGTACATGAACACCCAGGGGATGCTGCCCTTTGAGAACAAGGTGGCCGACTATGTGAAGGCCACCGGAAACCACGTGCTGTATCGGGTCACGCCCGTGTTTGAGGGCAGCGATCTCGTGGCCCAGGGCGTGCAGATGGAGGCGTACAGCGTAGAGGACCAGGGCGAGGGCGTTTGCTTCAACGTCTTCTGCTACAATGCACAGCCGGGCGTGGGCATTGAGTATGCCAGCGGCGAGTCCTGGTCGGACCCCACGGTGGGGACTGGGTCGGATTCTGTGACGACCTCGTCCGGCTCGGACACGCTGGAGACCTATGTGCTGAACACCAACTCCCACAAGTTCCACAAGCCGGATTGCAGCGGGGTGGCGAGAATTTCCGCGCAGAACAAGCAGGAAGTGACGAGCAGTCGCTCGGAGCTGATCGAGCAGGGGTACCGTCCGTGTGGGACTTGTAACCCTTGAGGTCGGGGGAGCGGGCCGCAGGGGTCTGCGGCCCCTACGGGGTTAACCTTAGTTTTTGGCAGAGGTTTCGGCCCCGACAGGGTTGGCCTCGGTTTTTGAGAGAATTGCGAGCAAGGACACGGCATACGCCGTGTCCTTGCTCGTTTCAGAGTGAAAGATAAGAAAGATAAGATGTTGGTCAGAAGGGTGAATGACCGAAGGATCAGTCCCCGTCGTATGCTTTCTGGAAGATCGCAATGATCTGCTCTTTGGTGGCCTTTCTGGGGTTGGTGGCGGCGCAGGCGTCCTGCATGGCGTGCTCGGCCATAATCTCGAAGTCCTCCGGCTTGACGCCCAGGGAGCGCAGGTTCTGGGGGATGCCCAGGTACTTGCCAAAGGTCTTCAGGGCATAGACGCAGGCTTCGCCGGCCTCGAAGGGAGACATGCCCTTGACGTTGATGTCCATGGTCTCGGCGATGACAGCGAACCGCTCCAGGTTGCCGATCAGGTTGAACTCCTGAACATAGGGCAGCAGGATGGCGTTGCAGACGCCGTGAGGCAGGTTATAGAAGCCGCCCAGCTGGTGGGCCATGGCGTGGACATAACCCAGGGAGGCGTTGTTGAAGGCAACGCCAGCCAGATACTGGGCGTAAGCCATTTCGGAACGGGCCTTCATATAGTCGCCGTTGGCCACGGCCTGGGGCAGGTAGTGGACGATCTTGTCAATGGCCTTGATGGCAGCCGCGTCGGTCAGGGGGTTGGCGGCGGTGGAGACATAGGCCTCGACTGCGTGGGTCAGCGCGTCCATACCGGTGGCAGCGGTCAGGGAGGCCGGCATGCCGACCATCAGCTCAGGGTCATTGATGGCGATGGCGGGGGTGACTCTCCAGTCCACGATGCACATCTTGACTTTACGGGTGGTGTCCGTGATGATGCAGAACCGGGTGATCTCGGAGGCGGTGCCGGCGGTGGTGTTCACGGCCACCAGGGGGGGCAGGGCCTCGTGGGCCTGGTCCACGCCCTCATAATCGGAGATCTTGCCGCCGTTGGTCGCGACCAGACCGATGCCCTTGGCGCAGTCGTGGGAGGAGCCGCCGCCCAGGGACAGGATACAGTCACATTCGTTTTCATGGTAGAACTGCTCACCCTCGACCACGTTGGTGTCCTTGGGGTTCGGCTCCGCCTTGCCAAAGACGGCGGACTGCACCCCGGCGTCGGCCAGGATCTTCTGGATGCGGGCAGTCATGGGGTTTGCGGCCAGGAAGGCGTCGGTCACGATCATGGCCTTGGTGCCGCCGATGCTCTTAATGAGGTGCCCGGTCTCCTCGACGGAGCCTTCTCCGAACACGTTTCTGCTGGGTACGAAATAATAGGTAGACATACTCTGTTCCTTTCCTTTCTGACACGAGGTCACAGGGCCAGCCACGGCGGTGGGCCGTTGGTCAGGGCCGGCGGATATGGGGAGGGCGGAGGAGCGTGGCCCCTCCGCCCGCTGCACACATTTTCTAAAGCGGCTTCTGATTACTTCTCAGGATAGAAGCCGGAGGGAGTCTCGTTGAGGTTGATCATGATATTCTTCTGCTGGGTGTAGTGCTCCAAGATGACCTTATGGGTCTCACGGCCGATGCCGGACTGCTTGTAGCCGCCGAAGGGAGCGCCGGAGGGGATCTGGTTGTAGGTGTTGACCCACATACGACCGGTCTCGACCCCGCGGGCCACGCGAATGGCGCGGTTGATGTCGCGGGTCCAGACAGCGCCGCCCAGACCGTAGACGGAGTCGTTGGCCATGGCGATGACCTCTTCCTCGGTCTTGAACTTGATGACCACGGCCACCGGCCCGAAGATCTCTTCCTGGGCCACGCGCATGTCGTTGGTGGCATTGACGATCAGGGTGGGCTTCATGAAGCTACCGTTGGCGCAGGCGCCGTCGGTGTAAGGCTCACCGCCGCAGGCGATGGTCGCGCCCTCTTCCTTGGCCAGGTTCACATAGGACATGATCTTACGCAGCTGGCCCTGGTCGACCTGGGCGCCCATCTGGGTGTTGGGGTCCAGAGGATCGCCGACGTTCACGCTGTTGAAGGCCTTGACGGCAGCCTCCACGAACTTATCGTAGATGCCCTCCTGCACGAACACGCGGGAGCCGGCGCAGCAGACCTGGCCCTGGTTGAACAGGATGCCCAGCTGCAGGCCGTCGATGGCCATGTCCCACTTGCAGTCGTCGAAGTAGATGTTGGCGCTCTTGCCGCCCAGCTCCAGGGTGGCGGGGATGAGCTTGTCGGCAGCTGCCTTGGCCACGTCCAGGCCGACCTCGGTGGAGCCGGTGAAGGCCAGCTTCCGGAAGCCGGGGTGGTCCAGCATGTACTGACCGGAGCGGGAACCGCCGCCGGTGACGACGTTCAGCACGCCGGGGGGCAGCAGGTGGCCGATGAGCTTGACCAGAGTCAGCACGCTCAGAGAAGTGGTGGAGGAGGGCTTGAAGACGATGCAGTTGCCGGCGGCCAGGGCGGGGGCCAGCTTCCAGGCGGCCATCAGGAAGGGGAAGTTCCAGGGGACGATCTGGCCCACAACGCCGATGGGCTCCCGCAGGATCAGGCTCATCATGTTGCCGTCCAGCACAGAGGCCTTGCCCTCTTCGACCCGGATGGCACCGGCGAAGTAACGGAAGTGGTCGGAAGAATAGGGAACGTCAATGGCCATGGTCTCACGGATGGGCTTGCCGTTGTCCATGGACTCGATGGTGGCCAGCAGCTCGGCGTTCTCGTCGATGATGTCAGCGATCTTTTCCAGGATACCAGCTCGCTCTGCGATGCCCATGTCCCGCCAAGCAGGGAAGGCAGCCCAGGCGGCCTTGACGGCGGCATCGACATCTTCCTTGGTGGCCTCGGCGCACTCGGCCAGCTTCTCGCCGGTGGCGGGGTTGTAAGCGGTGAAGACCTTCCCGTCGGAGGCGGGGACCCACTGTCCATTGATGTAGAGGTCATATCTTGCATCCAGGTTGGCTTTCATAGTTGGTGCTCCTTTCTATCTTGGCAGGGGTTTCTACGTACCCTGCATATCAGCTCGTTTATAATCGAAATTCTGTGGAGGATCGGTTTGATCCTGCAAGAGGAAGTTCCTTTCCTTGCTTTAAGTTATACCACAGCCGAGCCGAAATGGGAAACACCGAAAACTGATGGAGCCTATCACAAAAACTTATCACTTTTTCTTATGGCTGATTTTTTGGGGATTCAGGCCTCGTTCTCCCGCGCCTCCAAGTCCTCCCGGATGACCTGGAAGAAGTGGTCTGCCGCCACGCTCACGGGGGGCATCTTCCGCAGCGCCAACGTGCGGATGCGGAACGAATCCCCCTCGATGGAAAACACGCTCACGTCACGGGCGAGCTTCTGCTCCATCCCCCCCGGCAACGGGGCGATGCCCAGGCCGGCCTGGACCAAGATGGTCGCTTCCAATAAAGTATTGACCCGCTGGACGGGATTATTCGCCAGCCCCAGGCGGGTGTAATACTCCGGCAAGGGCTGGGACTTAGCGTCGTCGCTCTGGTCCTCCACGCGGAAAATGGTCTGCCCCGTCAGCTCCTCGGACGAGACGAACTGCCGCCCTGCCAAGGCGCTGTGGGGGCCGGTCATAAAGCGGACCTGCTCGCTGCTCAGCTCCAGTTCCTCGTAGCCCTCGTCCAAATGCAAGCCAAAGTCCGGGACGATCACCACGTCCAGCTCCTCGTCGGCCAGGCCCTGGAGCATGGCGTCCCGGCTGCCGTCCTTCAGGGTCAGGTTGGCCTCCGGGTGCATCTGCTTAAACAGCCTGAGATAGTGCGGGATGCCCTCCTGGGCATACGGCCCATGGATGCCCAGGCGCAGGTCCCGCTTCTCCCCATCGGCGATGGAGCGGGCCTGCTTCACCGCCCCGGTATACTGGGACAAAATGCTCTGGCATTGCCGGGCAAAAAACGCCCCGGCGGGGGTGAGCTTCACGCTGCCGCCGCCCCGCTCGAAGAGCTTAAAGCCCAGCTCCTCCTCAAACTGTTTGATCTGCTGACTGATGGCCGCCTGGGCCACAAAGCACTCCCTGGCGGCTTTGGTAAAGTTCAGGTGTTTGGCCACGGATAGGAAATACTCGATCCTACGAAAGCTGCTCATAGAGCGTGCCTCCCCTCTGATAAAATACAATTTCTTGCCCTTATTTTAAAAAGAATTTCGTGGTTTGTAAAGGGTGGAAGCAACTCCGATCGCTTGACAGTGTGAAGCGTTCTCTTTATAATCTTTTGTATGATAGCGATAGGAGGTGTTTGTATGCTGGATGAAAAAGACCTGCAAGCAATTGACCAGTTGATGGCCCACCGCATGAATATCATCCTGGAATCCGAGATCTCCCCCAAGCTCAACCTATTGGCCAAGGCAATTCGTAATTTGTACACAGCCACCTAAACAAAAACTGCTGACCCACGCAAGGTCAGCTTTTTCTATGCTTCTATCAATATAATTAGGAATGGAATGTCACACCATGAAAGCTTTCAGTAAAGGACAGATTTTTGATCACCCACAGTTAAAAGGAATTTTCTCGGAATTTCGTGAGGCACTCAATGAGGAAATCAGCTATATTGAAAAAAATGGACAATCCTCTATTTTACTCTATGCTGGACAAAAACTTGAAACCCGCACATCAGAATACTGTTATCGCTTCCAAGTTGAATACATGCCCGTGCTTCCTCCCGACACTCCTTGCAAGCTTTTCGTTGGCCAACTTCAATTTGATGTAACAGTAGTTAGCGTGGAAGAAAGTGCGCTTACCGTTGCTTCTACAGTGAAACTGCCTGATACCATCGGAAAAGCTCGTCTAGACACAGGTGCAACGATATTGATGG
>SFHQ01000030.1 GCA_004556345.1 Clostridiales bacterium
AAAGTGATTACATACTTGGTCGCAGCTGCTATATTGGGCGTAATTATTAGCGCAATCTTTTCTCCTGTGGCTGGTGTAATTGTTGCTGCTCTCGGTGTTCTCGGAATTGTTCCCACAATCAAAGAAGAAATGATGAAGGAAGATATTCCAAAGTACAGAGAGGAGCGAAAGCGTAAGAAACTTATGAATGATGATGGAAAGTCATTTGGAATGCGGCGTGACGTGGATGTAGAGAATATGGGATTTGATAGTATGATAAGCAGAGGAAATATGCTCGGCGATAAACCAAATGAAAAATAAAGCATCCAGGCTGTAGCTCACAGCAGATTGAATAATAGGTGGTATTCAATAAAGCAGACAATCCCCCATCTAAGTGAAATTCCGCTTAGATGGGGGATTGCTGCATGGTGACTCCGTCACCCCCGATCCCCCTTGCGCATAGAATGGCAGCGTAGGGAAGGAGGCGGTCTGCATGAAATGGATGGACCGGGAGCGGAGCTTTTGGGTGATCGGGGGCGACCTGCGGCAGCGGGCCTTGGCGCGGCTGCTCCGGGAGGACGGCCACACCGTCCACATCGCCGGGCTGGAAGGCGAGGGCCTGGAGCCGGAGCCGCTTGGCCCTGGGCTGGCGCTGGCGCACTGCGTCATTTTACCCCTGCCGGTGGCGGTGGGGGAGAGCTTTGTACACACCCCGCTCAGTGCCGCTCGTCTGCCGCTGGCCCAGGTGCTGGACTGCCTGCGGCCCGGCCAGCTGGTCTGCGGCGGTATGATTTCCCCGGCGGTGACGGCGGAGATGACCCGGCGGGGTCTGCGCTGGGCGGATTACTACGCCAGGGAAGAGTGCATGGTGGCCAACGCCGTGCCCACGGCGGAGGGGGCGGTGCAGGTGGCCATGGAGGAGCTGCCCATCACGCTCCACAGCGCCAGGGTCCTCATCCTGGGCTTCGGCCGGGTGGGAAAGCTCACCGCCCACCGGATGGGGGCCTTGGGGGCGAAGGTCACGGTCTCGGCTCAGTCCTATGAGGACCTGGCCTGGGCGGCGGCCTACGGCTATGAGACAGACCGGCTGGAAGACCTGGCCTGGGAGCTGGGGGGCTTTGACCTCGTTGTGAACACGATCCCCGCCCCGGTGCTGGACGAACGGCGGCTGCGCTGGGTGGCCCCAGGGGCGTTTTTGCTGGATTTGGCCTCCGCCCCCGGCGGGATCGACCGAGCGGCGGCCCAGCGGCGCAACTTGCAAGTCTTGCAGGCCCCCGGTCTGCCAGGACGGGTGGCCCCGGTGACGGCGGCGGCTGCCATCCGGGACGCCGTGTATCATATTTTATGGGAACAGGAGGCATAACGCCATGGAGGAGACACGGGTGGGGTTTGCCCTCACCGGATCGTTCTGTACCCTAGACAACGCGCTGCGGGCCATGGAGGAGACCGCCGCGAGCTACCCCAATATCCTCCCCATCCTCTCTGAGACGACGGCGGCAACCGACACTCGCTTTGGGCGGGCGGAAGCCTTTCGCCAGCGGGCGGAGGAAGCCTGCGGCCGCCGGGCGATGACCAGCATCCCGGAGGTGGAGCCCATCGGCCCCAAGGGGCTGTTAGACGTGCTGGTCATCGCTCCCTGCACGGGCAACACCCTGGCGAAGCTGGCTGCCGGCATCGCGGACACGGCAGTGACCATGGCCGCGAAAGCGCATCTGCGCAACGGGCGGCCTGTGGTCCTGGCAGTGTCCACCAACGACGGGCTGGCGGGGGCCGCGAAAAACATCGGGGCGCTCATGGCCCGGAAGCACATCTATTTTGTCCCCTTCCGCCAGGATGACCCGGAGGGGAAGCCCACGTCCCTGGTGGCCGACATGACCCAGGTGACGGCAGCCATTGCCGCTGCGCTGGAGGGGAGACAGCTCCAGCCGGTCTTGCTGGGCGCACGGTAAATTTCTTTTTTGTTTGGGGCCGCAGGAGTCTGCGGCCCCTTTTGCTTGAAAAAGGCGGGCGCTTGGGATACAATACAGGGCAAGAAACACGATCAGCCCCCGATGACAACAGAGGAAGTGAAACCATGAGTAAAAAAATTTATGAGACCGACGCCCAGACCATGGCCGACCTGACGGCCGGCAAAGAGACCGTCTGGAAAAATCCCCGCTACGTCCCCTTCGACCTGGTGCGCGGCCTGTGTGACCTGGTGGTGTCCGAGGCGGACATCGCCGACGCTGAGGCGCGGCTGGCCCGGTTTGCGCCTTTTCTGGAACGAGCTTTCCCGGAGACCCAGGCCAACCACGGCCTGATCGAGTCCCCACTGGCTGAGCTGGAGAAGATGCAGCCCGCCCTGGAGAAGGCCTACGGCGGGAAGATCCCCGGCCGCCTACTGCTGAAGAAAGACAGCCATCTGGACATCGCCGGGTCCGTCAAGGCCCGCGGCGGCATCTATGAAGTGTTGAAGCACGCGGAGGATCTGGCCCTGGCCGCCGGGAAGCTCACCGAGCAGGACGACTACGCCGCCTTTGCCGATGAGGACATGCAGAAGTTCCTGGGCGGCTACACGGTGCAGGTGGGCTCCACCGGCAACCTGGGTCTCTCCATCGGCATCATGAGCGCTGCCCTGGGCTTCCGGGTCATCGTCCACATGAGCGCCGATGCCAAGCAGTGGAAGAAGGACCTGCTGCGGAGCAAGGGCGTGGAGGTCATTGAGTATGCCGACGACTACTCCCGCGCCGTGGAGGAGGGGCGGAAGCGCTCCGAGGCCGACCCCACCAGCTACTTCGTGGACGACGAGAAATCCGTCACCCTCTTCCTGGGCTACGCCGTGGCCGCCAAGCGGCTGGACGCCCAGCTGAAGGAAAAGGGCATTGCTGTGGATGAGGCCCACCCCCTCATCGTCTACGTCCCCGCCGGGGTGGGCGGGGCGCCGGGCGGCGTGTGCTATGGCCTCAAGCGGCTCTATGGCGACAACGTCCACTGCTTCTTTGTCGAGCCGACCCAGTGCCCCTCGGTCCTGCTGGGCATGGCGACCCAGAAATTTGAACAGGCCAACGTCCGGGACTACGGTCTCTCCGGCAAGACCGAGGCCGACGGCCTGGCCTGCGCCAGCCCCTCCAGCTTTGTCACCCGGATCATGACCAATCTTGTCTCCGGCGAGTGTACCGTCTCCGACGCCAAGCTCTATGATTTCCTGCGCCTGCTGGTGGAGACGGAGGGGGAGCGCATCGAGCCCTCCAGCTGCGCCGCGTTCCAAGGCCCCGTGGCCCTGTGCCAGGCGGAGGGGAGCGTGGCCTACTGCCAGGAGCAGGGCCTGACCCCCGACCGGCTGAACAACGCCACCCAGATCGTCTGGGCCACCGGCGGCCGCCTGGTCCCGGAGGAGATCTGGGACGTGTATCTGAACACCCACCTGGATGCCTGAGCCGAAGGCGAAGCGCAGCGGCATGGACTTTGCGGAATGGAAAGCGGCTTGGGGCGTGCGGCTCAACGACCAGCAGGAGGCAGCGGTCCAGGCCGCCGAGGGGCCGGTGCTGCTGCTGGCCGTCCCCGGCAGCGGGAAGACTACGGCCCTCATCCACCGGCTGGGCTATCTCATCTTCTGCCGGGGGGTGGCCCCGGAACATATCCTGACCGTGACCTACACCGTCTCCGCCACCAAGGACATGGCGGCCCGCTTTGCCCAGGTCTTCGGGGCGGACCTGGCAGGGCGGTTGGAGTTTCGGACCATCAACGGCCTTTCCGCCCGGATCATCCGCTACTATGAAAAGACCAAGGGCCGAACGGCCTTTGCACTCATCACCAGCGAGCGGAAGCTCTCCAGTCTGGTGGGCGACCTCTGCCAGAAGGCCACGGGGGAGTTTCCCACAGAGAGTACGGTAAAATCTCTGCGGACGGCCATCACCTACATCAAAAACAAGCAGCTCGGCCCGGAGGCCATCGAAAAATATCCACTGGATGACCTTCCGGTGGGGAAAATTTATCAGGAATACTGCGCCGCCCTGCGCAGCTATGGCTGGATGGATTTCGACGATCAGATGGTCTACGCCGCCCGCATTTTGCGGAAGTACCCGGAGATCTTAGGGGCCTTTCAGGACCGCTATCGCTACCTCTGCGTGGACGAGGCCCAGGACACCTCCCGGATCCAGCACACGATCCTGCGCCTGCTGGCGGGGCAGCGGCAGAACCTCTTTCTCGTGGGCGACGAGGACCAGAGCATCTACGGCTTCCGGGCGGCGGAGCCGTCGGCCCTGCTCCACTTTGAGCAGGACTATCCGGGGGCCAAGGTCCTGCTCCTGGAGCGAAATTACCGCTCCACCGCCCGGATCGTTCAGGCGGCGGATGCCTTCATCCGCCAAAACCAGCACCGGCGGGACAAGCACATGGTGGCCGTCCGGGACGACGGCCCGGTCATCCAGCCCATCTGGGTGGCGGACCGGGTGGAGCAGTATGCCTTTCTCGCCCGCCTGGCCGCTACCTGCGACCGGGAGACGGCAGTCCTGGCCCGGAACAACGACAGCGCCCTGCCCGTTCTGGACCTGCTGGACCGGCAGGGCATCGGTTGCCGCTGCCGCCAGATCGAGGGGAGCTTCTTTTCCCACCGGATCGTCCGGGACGTGGAACACTTCATCACCCTGGCCTACGAGCCGACGAATGGGGAGGCCTTTCTCCCCATCTACTATAAGCTGGGGGCCAGCATCAAAAAGGCCGCAGCCCACTGGGCCGTGCGGGAGAGCCGCCAGACGGGAGAGCCTATTCTGGAGCTGCTGGCTGACTGCCCCGGCATCTCCCAAAAGGGGCGGCACCGCTGTGCGTCCCTGGCCCGCCGCTTCCAGCTCCTGCCGGGGCTGACGGGGGACCAGGCCATCGACCGCATCCGCCGGACCCTGGGCTACGGGGCCTACCTGGACGACCGGGAGATGGACAGCGGCAAGCTAGATATTTTGGAGAGCCTGGGAAAACAGACGGACAGCCCCAAGGCACTCCTGGCCCGCCTGCGGGAATTGCAGGGCATCGTGGCCCAGGGGTCCAGCGACCCGGAAAGCCCCTTCCTCATCTCCACCATCCACTCCAGCAAGGGCCTGGAATACCAGCGGGTGATCCTGATGGACGTGGCCGACGGCATCCTGCCCTCGATCGACCCGCCCAGAGGGTCCCACCCGGACCCGGAAGAGGTGGAACTGTATGAGGAGGAGCGCCGCCTCTTCTACGTCGGCATGACCCGCGCAAAAGAAGAGCTGGCCATCTTCCGCTTCCGGCGGGAGGGCTTGGAGAGCACCTTTGCCAACACCCTCTTCCCCTACGATCAAAAAGTGGCCCACCCTCCCGAACGGGAGAGCGGGCCAAGAGAACATCTATCGCCGGGGGACCGGGTGGACCACAAGATCTTCGGCCCCGGCCGCATCGTCAGCCGCCAGGGGGACATCGCCAGCATCCGCTTTGAGGACGGCACCGAAAAGCGCTTTGCGTTGGCAGCGGCGGTGAAGAAGAACTTGATCCGAAAGGGATAGCCGTCACAGGGCTTCCCAGTGGTATTCTTCCCCGTCCAGGGTCATCCAGCGGAAGATGCCGTCCTCGTAGAGCAGGCAGCTGTGGTCGGATCGACCGCGGGGCAGGGAGACGGAGCCGGGGTTGGCGCAGAAGAGGTCTTCGACGCGGCCCCAGGCGGGGACGTGGGTGTGGCCGGAGAGCAGAATTTCTGCCATGCCGCGGGGCGGAGGATTCTGCGGGCCATACCGGTGGCCGTGGGTGAGAAAGACGGAGCGCCCCTCCCATTCCTGGAGCAGATACTTGGGGGAGCCGGGGAAGCGGGGGCGCAGGGCACCGACGCCGTAGTCGCAGTTGCCCTCCACCCAGAGAATATCCGGGGCAATGGCATTGAGCTGGTCGATGACGTCCTGCGGGTCGTATTCATAGCGGGGATCGTAGGAGCCGGAATAGGCCAGGTCGCCCAGCAGGACGAGCTGCTCTGCCCCGGTCTCCCGATATAGGGCTAAGAGCTGGCGGCAGAAGACGGCGGAGCCGTGCAGGTCGGACGCAATGAGTCGTTTCATGGGGGATCACCTCTTTGGGCCAGTATACTCCATCTCCCCTCCGGGGGCAAGATATTTCCCCTTTGGCAAGGCGCGGAAATCGTGGTATAATACAACAATACCACCCAGATCAACCTGACCACCCAGACCAACCTGCAAACGAAGCTGCAAAACACAGAGGGGGATACGCCCCCGGAGGTGACTGTTATGATAGAAGATGCAAAGCGATCCATCGCGTTTCTCTGCCCGTCCTGCCGCCAGCCGGTGATTTTGGAGCGGTCCGTGTTCCAGCTGGCTGCCGCCGGCGGGAAGCTGCCCTGCCCCTGCGGCAAGTCGTCCATTCGCATTGACCTGATGGGGGACCGGGTGAATCTCACCGTGCCCTGCCTGTTCTGCGAGCAGGAGCACACCGTGACCTGCTCCACCCACGCCTTTCTCACGGAGAAGTGCCTGGCCTTTTCCTGCGCCAACTCCGGCCTGGACTGCTGCTATGTGGGCGAGGAGGAGCCGGTCTTCGCCGCCATGAAGCGGCTGGAGGAGACGCTGGATGTGCTGGAGACAGAGGCCGGGGCCGAGGGGACCTTCCTCAATGATCTCGTGATGGAAGAGATCTTAGGGGAGCTGCGGGACATCGGCCTGCGGGACGGCATCTCCTGCACCTGCGGCTGCCGGGACTGGAAGCTGAAGATCAATTACAGCTCTGTGGAGCTGTTCTGCGCCCGCTGCGGCGGGGCCTTGAAGCTCCCGGCGGCCACCATGTCCGACCTGGAAGATCTCTGCTGCAAGCCCACGCTGCTCATCCGGGGAGACCGCCCCAAGGGAGAAGAATAAGCTGTTTCCGGCGCACATCTCCCCTCCTGGGGCATAAGATGGACTGAGACCGCCCGACGGTCTCCATCTCTCACAGGAGGTTCTAGTTTATGTGTTGGAACAACGGTTGGGGCGGCAACGGCTGCCTGTGGATCATCCTCATCCTCATTCTCATCTGCTGCTGCGGCTGCGGCACCGGCGGCAACTCCTGCGGCTGTGGCTGCAACAACAACAATTGCGGTTGCGGGTGCGGCAACAATAACAACAACTGCGGCTGTGACTGTGGCTGCGGCTGCTGAGTCGGGTACCATAGGAAACGCCTGAGGCGTCTGAGCGGCGTGGCTTCGGCCACGCCGCTTTTGGCTCGTTCAGGGACGAAAGCAAGGAAAAATCAAAAAATCTGAAAAAATTGAAAAAAAGGCTTGCAATCTTCGGAAAAGTGTGGTAGTATACAAAAGCTGTCAGTGAGACACGCAAACAAACAAGCGGCAGTAGCTCAGCTGGATAGAGTGACTGGCTACGAACCAGTAGGTCGGGGGTTCGAGTCCCTCCTGCCGTACCAAACGCCTTACGCCTTTTCGCGTAGGGCGTTTGTTGCGTCTGGCATAAAAAATCAAAGAGAAAAAATAGTAGGGGCGATGCGAGAGGCATCGTCCCTACGTTGTTATCGGTCGTAAGTTATTTTCCGCTGACCTTCGCCATGGCCATGGGGCGAGCGGCGCGGCTGGGGGCGGCGGATTGGAGAAGATGGAAGAACTCGGTTTCATCCAGCAGGCGGAGCTTGCTTTTTCCTTCGGCCAAAATGGCGCGGGCCTTTTCCTCCTTGTTGCTGATGGTGGCCTGTCCGTCGGGGCCGTCGTACTGGTGGCCGACGACGAGAAAGTCCGTGCGGCGGGAGACGGAGGATCGTAAGACCGCGCCGACGTTCACCGCCCGCTGCATGGCCTCTTTCCGGTCGATGGACAGCTCCCCGGTGAAGACCAGGGACTTTTGATAGAGGGGGTGGTTGGTGTCGAAGGTCGAGACCTGGGGCTGGATGTCGCGGGGCTTGATGTGGCGGTTCTGGGCCAGGGCCGGGCCGGGGCCGACGGCGTGGGTCCGGCGGGGCTGGGTGGTTTTGGGGACCTTGGGCCGGGGCGTGGGCGGGACCAGGTCGGCCACCTCCTGGATGCGGACGTGGGGCTGGGAGAAGCAGAACTCGCCCAGGTTCAGGCAGTGGTTGGCCTTGATGCAGGCAATGGCGATCTCCGCGCAGGCGACGGCGTCGCACTCGGCGTTGTG
Source organism: Clostridiales bacterium (assembly GCA_004556345.1). Lineage (GTDB taxonomy): Bacteria > Bacillota > Clostridia > Oscillospirales > Oscillospiraceae > Evtepia. The sequence continues at coordinate 8,094 of SFHQ01000030.1, forward strand.
ATGGTGTTCCAGGTCGATCCCCAGGCACTCGGAGCAGGCGGCCAGGTTTTTCCGGCCGGGGACCAGGTCGCGAGCCATGGCGATGCTGTCCACGTACTTAAAGTCGGCGTACTGCTGGACATAGGAATCCCCATACGCGGCCAGAGAGGCCTTGATGACGGACATGTCAAACCGGGCGTTGTGGGCGATGAGGGCCTTGCCCACCAGCATGGGGTGCAGCTCCTGCCAGACGGTGAGAAAGTCTGGGGCGTTCACCGTGTCTTTGGGGCGGATGCCGTGGACCCGGACATTGCCCCACTCGTATTTGTTTCCGGGGGGCTTGATGAGCCGATGGGTCGTGGCTACCACCTCTAACCCCACCACGAACGCCAAGCCCACCGAGCAAGCGCTGTTGGGGTTTCCACTGGCCGTCTCAAAGTCGATGGCCACGAAATCGACGTGTTCATTGGCGGGGAGGGGGAGCGCCTGTAAGCTGCATTGATCCATGAAAAAACCACTCCGTTCGATTCCTTGAATTGCGATCCTTACCTATTATAGTAGTCTGCGCCAACTTGTCAAGCGAGAAGCGGTGTTTTTGCAAGTTTCACGTCAAATAAAGAATTTATATTCTAGTTGCTTCTTTCCGCCGGAGTTGGTATACTGGAATAAAAATCGACAAAAAACGATAAAAAACGACAAAGTGAGAGGAGGAGCGGCATGAGAGAACGGATGAGAAAGGGGCTGGCCTGGTGTCTGGCGGCGGTGCTGCTGCTGGGCCTGCTGCCGTTGTCACCCAGGGCGACGGCGGCAGAGGAGAGGGATCTGTCTCAGGCGGAGATCGACCTGGACGAGTGGTTTTACCGCTATGACAAGTCGCCCAAGGAGCCGGTGCCGACGGTGAGACTGGACGGTGCCGTGGTCCCCAGCACGGATTACACCGTCTCTTATGCCAACAACACCAACGCCGGGCAGGCCGCTGTGACCGTTACGGGAACAGGGGCTTATTTCGGCAGCAAAACGGTCCATTTTACCATCGACCCTCGGCTGGTCCTGCCCCAGGAGGTTACGGTCCGGAAATGCTATAAGAGCTTCGACGGAACGACAGACGCCCAGCCGGAGATCACTGCGTCCAGTCTGGACGGCCCCCTCACCGTGACCTGCTCCAAAGCATCCTATGACACCCCTTACGCCGGGACGGGGAAGACGGTCACCCTCTCCGGGATGCGTCCCTCCAACGCGAATTATACCATGCAGGAGAGCAGCATGACCTGGGACCGGGGGGAGATCGCCCCCGGCATCCCGAACGTCAAGCAGAACATCCAGCTCATCCAGGGCGAGCGCATCGACCTGGACACCCTGGTCCGCGGCGCGGGGGCGGGGGACGTGACCTATCAATTCTCCGGTGACAGCAAGGACTGTGTCCTCTCCGGGTCTCAACTGACCGCCGGGGAGACGTTGGGGAGCGTGTCGCTGATCGCCCACATTGCCCAGGGCAAGGACGTGAACGGTGACGGCATCCTCGATTACACCGGCGGCACGGAGACCTTCTCTCTCACCGTCGTGGCCCGCAAGACCCAACCCTCGGAAAGCGGGGAGAGCGAGAACGGCCAGCAGTCCCTCACGCTCAAGGGCGGAAGTCAAGTGACCTACGGCAAGCGCCTGCAATTCACCCTCTCCGGCGGGGCCGGGAGCGGCGCCGTCCGCTATTGGGTGGAGCCGCGGGGCAGCCGGGGCAGCGCCACCATCGACCAGAGCGGCCGCCTCACCGCCACCCAGGCGGGCAAGGTCCTGGTTTACGCAGAAAAGGCCGGGGACGCGACCTATGCCGCGGCGAAAGCAAACCCCATCGAAGTGACGATCCAGCCCGCCCAGCTGACCATCTGCGTCCAGGACAAAACGGCGGCGGTCGGGGAGTGGGCCCCCAGCCTGAGCAGCGCTGACTACACCGTCTCCGGCCTGGTGAATGGGGACAAGCTGGCCAAAACGCCCACCCTCTCCTATGCCTCTGCGCCGGATATGAGCCGAGAGGGCAGCGTGACCATCCAGGCCAGCGGGGCGGTGGTCCCGGTGGGCGGGAATTATCGCGCGGACATCACCTATCAGTTTGGCACCCTGACCATTACGCCCCAGCCGGTCTATCCCATTACCGTGCGCTCGGCGCTGAACGGGACGGTCACGGCGGACAAGCAGAGCGCCACAGAGGGCACGAGCGTGACCCTCACGGTCAAACCCAACCAGAATTTTAAGCTGGAGAAGCTCACGGCAACGAGCGGCAGCAAGACCCTGACCTGCCGGGAGACGGGCAGCGGAACGTATGCCTTCACGATGCCCGCCGGGGCGGTGACGGTCTTCGCGACCTTTGCACAGGTCGCCCAGCCGGTGGCCTTTCCCTTTACGGACGTGAGCAAGTCCTCCTGGTATTATGACAGCGTGGCCTACGTCTACGCCCAGGGCCTCATGAACGGCACCGGGGCCACGACCTTTGCGCCGGCCACCCCCACGACCCGTGGGATGCTGGTGACGATCCTCTACCGCATGGAGGGCAGCCCGGCCTCCGCCGCCTGGTCGCCCTTTGCCGACGTGACCGCCGACGCCTACTACGCCGCCCCGGTGGCCTGGGCCGCCTGGAACGGCATCGTCAACGGCGTCAGCGCCACCAAGTTTGCGCCCAAGCAGTGGATCACCAGGGAGCAGATGGCCTCCATCCTCTATCGTTACGCCCGGTATAAACAATGGGACGTGTCCCAGCGGGGCGATCTGTACCAGTTCAGCGACCGGAGCAAGTGCCACAGCTATGCCCTGGAAGCCCTCTCCTGGGCCAACGCCACGGGCCTTATCCAGGGCAAGGGCAAGGACATTTTGGACCCCAGAGGCCTGGCCTCCCGCGCCCAGGTCGCGGCCATCTTACAGCGCTTCCACCAGACCTACGCCAAGCCCGCCCAGACCCCGGAATCGGGCGAAACAGCCACCTGAAAAATTTTTTCAAAAAATTTTAGAAAACCCCTTGACAATTTCCGCTTCTTTGCTATAATAAATCCTGCACTCGTGAGTTGTGGGTCGCAAAAAAACAAAACTTAGCGGGATTGTGTAAGGGTAGCACGACAGACTCTGACTCTGTTTGTGAGGGTTCGAATCCTTCTCCCGCTGCCAAAACCCCGTCATCCACTGGATGACGGGGTTTTTTCTACTCCATTTTCTGAAAGGTCCCCTGCATTTGCGTGTGTGAGGTGCCGGAAAAATCCGGCGGGATGCCGAAAGTTTCTTGTAAACTGCCCAATGTGATTTGGTTGACAATTTGGGGCGGGTACCGTATAATCGTGAACTAGAAAGAGAATGGAGGTTCACAAATGGACAAGACCAACAAGACCAAGAATCTGGCGTACTGTGCGCTGTTTACGGCGCTCATCGCCGTGGGGGCCTTTATCCGGGTCCCGGTGCCGGTGGTGCCGTTTACGCTGCAATATCTGTTTACCATGCTGGCCGGGCTGCTGCTGGGTCCTCGGCTGGGGACCATCGCCGTGGGGACCTATGTGCTGCTGGGGCTGGTGGGGCTGCCCATCTTCACGCAGGGCGGCGGGTTCTGGTATGTGTTCCAGCCCAGCTTTGGGTATCTGCTCGGCTTCTGCGTCGGGACGTTTGTCACCGGCTGGCTGGCCCAGCGGCTGGAGCAGGCCGGAAAGAACACCGTAGGCCGCTACCTGCTGGCAAACCTGGCGGGGCTGGCGGTGGTCTATGCCATGGGCATGGTCTACTACTATATCATTTGTAACTATGTTATCAATACCCCCATCGCCCTGTGGCCCCTCTTCCTGTACTGCTTCCTTCTGGCGGTGCCGGGGGACCTGTGTTTGAGCGTGCTGGGTGCGGTGCTGGTCAAGCGGGTGAAGCCCGCCCTGAGCCACACCGCCTTGGGACGGGTCTGAGCGGCCCAGAAAAGGAGAGATCATTCGATGAATGTCACGACATTAGCCCAGGAGATCATTCATGGCCGCCGCCTGGGGCGGCAGGACGACCTGTCCTTCTTCCTGACCTGCGACTTAGACGAGCTGTGCCGGGGCGCCGACGCCATCCGTGCGGCGCTGGTGGGGGACAAAGTGGATCTATGCTCCATCATCAACGGCCGCAGCGGGCGCTGTCCGGAGGACTGCAAATACTGCGCCCAGTCCGCCCACCACCATACCGACTGCGAAGTCTACGACTTCCTGCCGGAGGAGCAGATCTTAGAGGCCTGCAAGCTCAACGAGCGGGAGGGCGTGGACCGCTTCTCCATCGTCACCGCCGGGCGGAGCCTCACAGGGGCGGAGTTTGACAAGGCCATCCACGCCTTTGAGACCATGAAGCGGGAATGTAAGATCGACTTGTGCGCCTCCATGGGCTTCCTCACTGCCGAGCAGTTCCACCGCCTCCACGAGGCGGGCGTGACCAGCTACCACCACAACATCGAGACCTCCCGCCGGAACTTCCCCAACATCTGCACCACCCACACCTATGAGAAAAAGATCGAGACGCTCAAGCTCGTGAAGGCCGAGGGCATGTGCGCCTGCTCCGGCGGCATCATCGGCATGGGGGAGACCTGGGAGGACCGGCTGGACATGGCCGTGAGCCTGGCGGAGCTGGAGATCGACTCCATCCCCATCAACGCCCTCATGCCCATCCCCGGCACGCCGCTGGAGGGCCTGCCCCAGCTGAGCGAGGCGGATATTTTGCGGACCATCGCCTTCTTCCGCTATCTCAACCCCGAAGCCAACATCCGCCTGGCCGCCGGCCGCGCCCTGCTGACGAAGGACGGCGAGACGGCGTTCCAAGCCGGGGCTTCCGCCACCATCACCGGCAACATGCTCACCACCGTGGCCTGCGCCACCATCCGCAGCGACCGGGCCATGCTGGAGGGGCTGGGCCGGGACGTGACCCCCGACTACTGGAAGGAGGCCTGAGCCATGGCAAAAGGCATCTTCCTCACCGGCACCGGCACGGACATCGGCAAGACCTACATCGCCGGTCTGCTGGTCAAGACTCTGGCGGAAGCGGGCAAGCGCCCCGCTTATTATAAGGCCGCCATGAGCGGCAACGACCGCCGCCCGGACGGTTCCCTGATCCCCGGAGACGGGGCCTTTGTGAAAACCTTCTCCGGCATCGGCCAGAGCCTGGAGAGCATGTGCCCCTACGTTTATGAACACGCCTGGTCCCCCCATCTGGCTGCCCGTTTTGAGGGGCCGCAGATCGACCTGGAGGTGGTGAAGGCCGGCTGGCGCTCCGTCTGCGAACGCTATGACTATGTGACTATGGAGGGCAGCGGCGGCATCCTCTGCCCCCTGCGCTGGGACGCACAGCACATCCAGCTGGAGGATGTGGTGAAGTCCCTGGGTCTGGCCAGCATTTTGGTGGCCGAGGCGGGGCTGGGGACCATCAACAGTGTGGTCCTTACCGCCGAGTATATGAAGGCCAAGGGCCTGCCCCTCAAAGGCATCATCTTTAACCACTATCACCCTGGTGACACCATGGAGGAAGACAATCTCGCCATGTGCCAGGCCCTCACCGGCCTGCCGATCTTAGCCACCGTCCAGGAGGGGGACACCGCCCTGCGGATGGACCCAGAGGCCCTGGCGGCCCTGTATGAGGAGGTCAAACTATGATCTGGTATCCCTATCAGCAGATGAAGAAAATGGACCCGCCCTACAAGATCGTGGACGCCCAGGGGGTCTATCTTCACACCGAGGACCAGACCCTCATCGACTCCGTCTCCTCCTGGTGGTGTATGATCCACGGGTACAAGCATCCGGAGCTGACCGCCGCCATCCAGGCGCAGGCGGGGAAGTTCTGCCACGTCATGCTGGGCGGCCTGACCCACCAGCCGGTGGAGGACCTGTCAAACAAGCTGGCGGAGTTTCTGCCCGGCGATCTGGACTACTGCTTCTTCTCCGACTCCGGCAGTGTGGGCGTGGAAGTGGCCCTGAAAATGGCGGTGCAGTATTACGTCAACCTGGGCACGCCCCGCCCCATGGTCCTGGCCCTGGAGCACGCCTACCACGGCGATACCTTCCGGGCCATGGAGGTCGGTGACGACGAGGACTATCACTTGGCCTTCCCCAACAAGCGGGACGTGGTGCATATCCCCACGGAAATTTCCGCCCTGGAGGAGGCCTTTGCCCAATACCACGACCAGCTCAACTGCGTCCTGGTCGAGCCGCTGCTCCAGGGGGCCGGGGGGATGCGGATGTATGACATCTCCTTTCTGAAACGGGCCAGAGAGCTGTGCGATGAGTACGGCGTCTTGCTCATCTTCGATGAGGTGGCCACCGGCTTTGGCCGGACGGGGAACCGATTTGTTGCCGACCTGGTGCTGCCGGATATTCTCGTCCTGGGCAAGGCCCTCACCGGCGGCTACATCGGCCACGCCGCCACCGTGGCCAACCATAAGGTCTACGACGCCTTTTACAGCGATGACCCGAACCACGCCCTCATGCACGGCCCGACCTTCATGGGCAACGCCCTGGCCTGCGCCGCGGCTCTCAAGGGAATTGAGATCTTCGAGCGGGAGGACTATATGGCGAAGATCCAGAAGATCGAGGCCATCTCCAAGCGGGAGATGCTGGGCTTTGCCGATCCCCGCATCAAAGAGGTGCGCGTCATGGGCGGCTGTACCTGCGTAGAAGTTTATGATCCCAAGGACCTGGCGGGCTTCCAGGAGTTTGCCTACCAGCGGGGCGTGTTCAGCCGCCCCTTCCTGAGTTATATGTACTCGATGGTCCCGTACATCATTCAGGAGGACGAGCTGGTGAAGATTTTTGACACGATGAAAGCCTGGTTCCGCCGATAATTTTTCAAATACAAAACAGCAAACAGCCCGAAGACTGGAAAAAAATTCAGGTCTTCGGGCTGTTTTTCTACTGTTATATTACCACAAAATCGGGATTTTTTCAAGTCTTGTTCTGCCTGCCGCCCTGGGGTATAACAGGAGGACAGGAGGTGATCTTGCATGGATCAAACATGGTGCCCCGTCTGCCCGGTGGCGGTGAAGGGGGAGCTGCTGCGCTGCAACGAAGCCACGGCGGAGCAGGGCCTCTCCCTGACCATTCAGGACTGGGAGGAATTGCAGGCCGGCCGCCGGGCGGCGCTGGCGGACACGGGCCGGGTGGAGTTCGGCCTGGGGATCGTGACGGACCTGGCCAAGGCCGTCCGTGCATCCCCCTATCTGCGGCAGGACAACTACGCTGAGACGATGGACCACTTGCAGGACTTATTTTACCACTGGAAGGGCCTTTGCCGGGAGCAGGCATCCGACCGGGAGGTGATCGACGCTCTGGCTGCCCTCTTTGACGACCCCGCCCAGGGGAGCGCAGACTATCTGGACGGGCTGACCGGGGCAGAAATTTTACGCTATATTCAGACCGGTCAGAAGCCGGGAGAGGGGGCACCCGATGACGGAGATTAAAACACGCCTGACCCAAGCCGAGCAGCAGGCATTGCAGGCCAAGCTCTTTGCGCTACTGGCCCGGCAGGTCAGGAACTACACAAAGGGAGAGAGTGACTCGGTGCCCGTGGAAACGGCCCAGGCACTCTTGGACTCGATCTGTTTTACTCTGGGGCTGGACTTAGAAGACCCAGGAGAACGGGGAAGGGAGCTGCTGACCCGTGACCTGGCCAAGGAGCTGACGAGCAGGCGGGAGCGCCTGCGGGGAGAGATGGTCCGGGGAAATATCCTCTGGGTCTCCCTGTGCCGCGCCCTGCCGCCGGTGAAGAACCGGGCCATGTGGGATACCCTGCGGAGCATCGGCGGCTTCTGGCGGCGCTACGACTTCGTATACCTGGCCCAGGAGATCCCCTGCGACATCGACTATCAGCTGGCGCTGCCGGTGCCGGAGCGGATGCAGGGGGTGCGTTACGTCAAAGAGTACCTCCGCCGCTTGAGCATAGAAAACCACTTTCTGCGGCGCTACACCTGGGCGGACTTGGTGGCGGTGTTGGAGCGGTACCATCCCTGGTATCAGGAAGAGGTCTGCAACCTCTTTCTGCCGGTGGCGGTCAATGCCCTGGGCAAGGCCCTGATGGGGGCCGCACCGGTGCCCCTGACCATGACAGAGGGGGAGCGGGAGGCCTTGGCCCAGTGTTTCCGGAACCAAACGAAAGAAACCGTCTTCGCCCAGCTGGCAGCGGCGGCCCGGAGCGTGGCTGGGAAAGAGGAGAACACGGCGGCCTACCTCACCGCCTGCGCAGAGGACCTGGCGGGGCGGCTTTTCGCGCTGGAGGGCAGCGGAACCGTGTGGCTGTGATCTGGGGCGAAATTTGGGCAAAAAAAGGCCCACCGCCCCTTGGCCAGGAACCTGGCGCGAAGGGCGGCGGAAAAGAAAGGAAAAGAATATGGATCAAAGTTAAGATAGGGACCGGCGGTGGTCGGTTCTAGGGAAGAACAAGAAAAAGAAGGGAGCCTGCCGGTCCAAAAGGACCAGCGGGGCGAAAACGCGGCATACCGGGCCTGGCCGGAATCTCTTGTGCCCCGCTGTGAATATAGAATAGCACAACGCAAGAAAAATTGCAAGAGACGGTTGTATAAAAAAATTACTGAAATACTTGCTGCAAAATTGGGCATATCAGCGAAGAAACCAGACGATTTGGACAAAATGACGGGCACCTTGCGCCATAATGACGAAAGATTTCCTTCGGGCCGGGGAATGGATCACCCCTGGTTCAAGAGAGAGGGGCTCTGAACCAGGGGCGATGCAAAAGAGAGGAGAACGATCGAGGTCAAAGAGACCTCTCTCTCATTCCCTTATTTCGAGCCCTTGGCGGCGCGAACCACCAGGGCGGAAAGGGCGAGCAATGCCAGCGCGTTGGGGATGACCATGAGCTGGTTGAACAGGTCGGACAGCTCCCAGACCAGATCGTTGGACAGGCAGGAGCCGAGGAAGATGAAGACCACGCCGAGGACGGAATAGACCACGGTGGCCTTTTTGCCGAAGAGGTACTGCACGTTCAGCTTGCCGAAGAAGTTCCAGCTGAGGATGGTGGAGAAGGCGAAGAAGAACAGGCAGATGGCGACGAACACGCTGCCGCCGGTGGACCCGAACACGCTGGAGAAGGCCAGCTGGGCCATGTCAGCCTTGTTGATCCCCTCCACAGCGCCGTGGGCCAGGGGGCCGTTGCCGGCGTAGAGGGTGGAGATGACGACGAGGGCAGTCATGGTCAGGACCACGAAGGTGTCGATGAAGACGCCGACCATGGCGACCACACCCTGGTCATGGGGCTGCTTGACCTTTGCCATGGCGTGGGCGTGAGGGGTAGAACCCATACCGGCCTCATTGGAGAACAGGCCGCGCTTGACGCCCTGGCTGATGGCGGTCTTCAGGGCGTAGCCCAGGCCACCGCCGATGATGGCGTTGGGGAAGAAGGCATACTTAAAGATCATGCCGATGGTCTCCGGCAGATAGGGCAGGCGCAGAATGAGCAGGATCAGCCCGCCGACCAGATACAGAACGGCCATGATGGGCACGAGCTTTTCCGTGACAGCGGCCACGCGGTTCACGCCGCCGAGGAAGATGATCGCGGCCAAGATCGCGACCACGATGCCGATGACCCAGGCGGGGATGCCAAAGGCCGTGCTGCACGTCTGGCCGATGGAGTTGGACTGGACCATACAGCCGATGAAGCCCAGCGCCAGGGTGATGGCGATGGCGAAGAACACAGCCAGGAACGTCCCGAAGCCGTTGTTAAACGCCCGCTTGATGTAATAGACCGGGCCGCCGGAGACGGAACCGTCCTCGTGGACGACGCGGGTCTCCTGGGCCAACACGGCCTCTGCATAGATGGTGGCCATGCCGAAGAAGGCGATGATCCACATCCAGAAGATGGCGCCGGGGCCGCCGACCAGGATCGCGCCGCAGGAGCCGACGATGTTGCCGGTACCGACCTGGGCCGCGATGGCGGTGGTGAGGGCCTGGAAGGAACTCAAGCCGCCTTTTTGTGCGCCGCCGCGCATGGAGAAGTTGCCGAAGACCCGCCGCATCCCTTCTCCGAAGCAGCGGACCTGCACGAAGCGAGTACGGATGGAGAAGAACAAGCCGGTACCCACCAGCAGAAAGACCAGGATATAATCCGAGAGATAAAAGTTGATGGTTTGCACGATGTGCAGCAGTGTGTCCATGGGACTGCCTCCTAAAATTACACAAAAATAAAGAGCCTCTTGGGCATCCTGCCCAAATGGCTCTGAAGAACAGTCGCCCGTGGTCACTTCCCTGTTTCTCTCTCTTCGGTGAACGGGGTCGCTTAACACGGCTCTGTCCTTTAACCTGAGAGATTCGACTTCCCGGCTGGAAGTCTTGCACCTTCGGTACTCACATGGGAGATTCTCCAGAGATCCCTCCGCCTTCAGTTTCTTTCGATCCTAAAGGTTTCATCGGGGTAACGCTATGAAGTTGTACAGCTGATGGAATTATCATAGCACAACTCCCAAACGATCGCAAGAGCGGAAACGATAGATTACGCCCTGCTTTCCGAATAAAAACTAGATAAAAGAGAGAAAATGTCAAAAAAACACCCGCCAGACGAGGCTGACGGGTGTTTCTTGGGAATTTTTAGAAGATAAAGCGGGAGTTGTGCATTAATCGACGTAATTTCCCTTGCCGTCGTTCCACTTCCAGTCGCGGATCTCAGGCAGGTCCAGACCGTGCTCGGCGATATACTGCTTGTGCTCGACGAGCTTATCCTGGAGCATCTGGGTGAGGAAGGCCCCGCGGGTGCCCAGCTTTTCGGGCAGGAGCTGGATGACGTCCATGGTCAGGTGGAAGCGGTCCAGGTTGTTCAGCACGCGCATGTCGAAGGGCGTGGTGATGGTGCCCTCTTCGATATAGCCCCGGACGTGCAGGTTCTTGTTCTTCCGGCGGTAGGTCAGCTCGTGGATGAGGGACGGGTAGCCGTGGAAGGCGAAGAGGACGGGCTTGTCCTGGGTGAAGAGCAGGTCGTACTTCTGGTCGGTCAGACCGTGGGGGTGCTGGGTGTTGGACTGGAGGCGCATCAGGTCCACCACGTTCACGACCCGGATCTTCAGGTCGGGGAAGTAGTGGCGCAGGATGGTCACCGTCGCCAGCGTCTCCAGGGTGGGTGTGTCGCCGCAGCAGGCCAGGACGATGTCCGGCTCCTCGCCCTGGTCGTTGGAGGCCCACTGCCAGATGCCGATGCCCTGGGTGCAGTGCTTCACGGCCTGCTCCATGGTCAGCCACTGGGGGCGGGGGTGCTTGGAGGTGACGAGCACGTTCACATAGTTCCGGCTGCTGATGCAGTGGGCAAAGCAGGAGAGCAGGCAGTTGGCATCGGGGGGCAGATACATCCGCACCACGTCTGCCTTCTTGTTGGCCACGTGATCCAGGAAACCGGGGTCCTGGTGGGTGAAGCCGTTGTGGTCCTGCTGCCAGACGTTGGAGGAGAGGATATAGTTCAGGGAGGCGATGTCCTGCCGCCAGGGCAGCTCGTTGCAGGTCTTGAGCCACTTGGCGTGCTGGGAGAACATGGAGTCCACGATGCGGATGAAGGCCTCGTAGCTGTTGAAGAAGCCGTGGCGGCCGGTGAGCAGGTAGCCCTCCAGCCAGCCTTCGCACATGTGCTCGGAGAGCATGGAGTCCATGACCCGGCCGGAGTGAGCCAGATACTCGTCGCCCGGCTCGATGTCGGCGTCCCACACGCGGGTGGTGGCCTCGAACATGGGGGTCAAGCGGTTGGATTTGCTCTCGTCAGGGCCAAAGACGCGGAAGTTCTTGGCAGGCTCGTTTTCCTTGATGACGTCCCGGACGTATGCGCCCAGCACCAGCATGTCCTGGGCCTCGACGGCACCGGGAGCGGGCAGGTCCACGCCGTACTTGCGGAAGTCCGGCAGCTTCAGGTCCCGCAGGAGCTTGCCGCCGTTGGCGTGGGGGTTGGCACCCATGCGGCGGTCGCCCACAGGGGCCAGGGCCTGGAGGTCGGGGCGGAGCTTGCCCTCCTCGGTGAAGAGCTCTTCGGGCTTATAGCTGCGCAGCCAGGACTCCAAGAGCTGGAGGTGGTGGGGCTGGGTCATGTCGATGGGGACCTGGTGGGCGCGGAAGTTGCCCTCGATGGTCTGGCCGTCCACTTCCTTGGGGCCGGTCCAGCCCTTGGGGGTGCGGAGGATGATCATGGGCCAGGTGGGGCGGCTGTCGTCGCCGGTCTGGCGGGCGTTGGCCTGGATGCGGCGGATCTCGCGGATGGCCCAGTCCAGGGCACCGGCCATGGCCTGGTGCATCTTCTTCGGCTCGTCGCCCTCAACGAAGCGTACGTCCCAGCCGTAGCCGTGGAAGAGCTCGGTCAGCTCGTTCTTGGGGATGCGGGAGAGGATGGTCGGGTTATGGATCTTGAAGCCGTTCAGGTGCAGGATGGGCAGGACGGCACCGTCCCCGATGGGGTTGAGGAACTTGTTGCCGTGCCAGGCGGTGGCCAGGGGGCCGGTCTCGGCCTCGCCGTCGCCGACGACGCAGGCGGCGATCAGGTCGGGGTTATCCAGCACCGCGCCAAAGGCGTGGGCCAGGGAGTAGCCCAGCTCGCCGCCCTCATGGATGGAGCCGGGGGTCTCCGGGGCCACGTGGCTGGGGATGCCGCCGGGGAAGGAGAACTGCTTGAAGAGCTTTTGCAGGCCCTCTTCATCCTGGCTGATGTTGGGGTAGACCTCACTGTATGTCCCCTCCAGGTAGGTCTGGGAGACCATGGCGTTGCCGCCGTGGCCAGGGCCGGAGAGGTAGATCATATTCAGGTCGTACTTGTTGATGATCCGGTTGAGGTGTGTATAGATGAAGTTCTGACCAGGGACAGTGCCCCAGTGACCAACGATCTTTTTCTTGATCTGGGCCGGTTCAAGCGGTTTTTTCAGCAGGGGGTTGTCCAGAAGATACAGCTGGCAGGCGGCCAGATAGTTCGAGGCCCGCCAGTAGGCGTCTATCTTTTCCAGTTGGGTCGGCGTCAGGGCAGCTTTCCGGGACATCCGGGCAGCCGTTTTTGCAATGGGTTTGGTAAGTCCCTTCGGTTTTCTCGCCATGGGAAAAAACCTCCTTTTCGTAATCTACTTGTTATTATAAACGGATTTTGGAAATAATCAACAACAAAGCGTGATAAAATTCATAAAAACTAAGAGACTTTCCTTAATTTTTCCCGGAGAGGACCCAAAAGACCGTCTTTGTACGCAGAACAAAGACGGTCTTGGTCGGATTTAGGGGGAAGAAGCCAGCAGTAAGTCGTGCAG
>SFHQ01000031.1 GCA_004556345.1 Clostridiales bacterium
TCCGAATCACCATAGGGCTTGGACTGCACATAGGCTTTATCCGTGAGCTTTACTTCAAAGTAGGCCTCGGTGACCTTGTAGGGATACATCGTCCCGCACTTACTACAGAGCCCCAGGCTGTTATACACATGCGTACACTGCTCTTCGCCGCCGACAGGCTCTGTCGTATCCGGATCCGGCGTAATGGGTTCTGACTCGCTCTTGTGCGCAGTCGAAAGGGCGCGCCAGGAGATCGTAGCCACATCGCCCCGAGTAAAGTATAATGCATCCGCGTCGTACTCGCCATTCGTCAGCCCGATGGCATCCGACAGTACCCATGCCTGGTTCCAGTCGAAGTCCTCCCCGGTCTCATAGCCCAGCGCGCGCAAAACGAACGTGAGGTACTGCGTTGCATCGATGGTCGTCGAGCCGCTATAGGTCGTGGCAGAGGTCCCGTTTGTCAGTCCATACGCGTATGCATAGCCTACATAAGGCTTTGCCCAGTCTGCAACATCCGTGAACGGCATCTGCCATGTTCCGGAGAGCGCCTCGGATTCTTCCCCGAGCAGGCGGACCAGCATCGTCACAGCCTCATTGCGCGTTGGGGTACGGTCAAGATCAAAGATCGGAAGACCGTCGCTGTCTGTGCCTGTGCCTTTGAACAGGCCTCTTGCGTACAGTTCCTCTGCTGCGTTGACGGCCTCGTCAGAAGCTGCGCCGACCGGAAGTGCCAGCATCCCCATGCACAATACCAGGGCCAACACTAGACTCAATGCTCTTCTTCTCTTTCTCATTTCATGTCCTCCTTTTTTGTTTTGGGGTATTGTGGTATCTTACAATATACAAAAATTATATAGGAAACGACAGAGGATTTCAATCCTTTGCCTTTGACATTCTCCGCCGGGGACACTATAATAAGTGAACAACAAGCACACCCCGCCGGGCTGCGGGCAACTTTTGCCCCGGCCGGGCTTATGATAGAGTGCGAACACCGCACCCCAATCCCACTGCGAGGAGGTCACAGGTATGCAGCTGGAACTGAGCAAAAAGGAATTTCGGCGTCTGCTGGACATGGTCTACATCGGCAACTGGATCCTCAACTCCACCAGAGGAGAGGACCGCTTCCGGGACTATGACCAGGTAGAGAGCCTTCTGTTTGAAAAGGCCCGGCAGGAGGGCATGCCCATCCTGGCCGAGACCTATCGGGGCGAGACCGTCCCCTCCCGCGCCTTCGTCGAGGGCGGCATCCACGAGGCCATCATGGAGTATGAGAACAACGTCTTTTTCGACATCCTGGCCGAGGACCTGGCCCGCCGGGACATGAACGACGCCCCCATCGACGAGACCAACTGCGAGGAGCTGGCCCAACGCATCGAGACCTATATCAACGAGTTTGAAGAAAACGGCACCGACAACATCCTGGTGGACCTGGACACCACCACCTGACTCCACCCAAGACAGGAGGCATTTCCCCATGAATTTTGACCGCGTAGAACAGGCCCTCACCCGCGCCCGCTTCCACTGCCACCGCTTCGCCACCGGCCAGGACGCCGCCCAATGGCTGGCGGCGGAATGTTCCGGCAAGACCGTCGGCATCGGCGGCAGCATGACCGCCAAGGCCATGAAGCTGGAGGAACTTCTTCCCCGGACCAGCACCGTCTACTGGCACTGGCTCACCCCCGGCCCGGAGACCCTGGCAAACGCCGCCACGGCCCAGGTCTACCTCACCAGCGTCAACGCCCTGGCGGAGACCGGCGAGCTTATCAACATCGACGGCACCGGCAACCGCATCTCCGCCGCCACCGGTGCCCATGAGCGCGTCTACTATCTCGTGGGCCGCAACAAGCTGGCCGAGACCTTTGACAAGGCCCTCTGGCGGGCGCGGAACATCGCCTCGCCTCTCAACGCCCGCCGCCTGAACCGGGAGACGCCCTGCGTGAAGAACGAGCTGAAATGCTACGACTGCAACAGCCCCCAGCGCATCTGCAACGGGCTGTCCGTGGTCTGGAAACCTTTGGGCGGGGCGCAGGAGACCCATGTTCTCTTGATCGACGAAGACCTGGGTTATTAAAATTTGATCTGAACCCCAAAGCAAGCGAGCGTCGGAAGTCCCGACGCTCGCTTGTTGTTTTTCTATGGAGTTGTTTCTCAGTCGTCCGGTAGAGCAAACTTCTTGCGGTACTCTTCATAATACTGGTCGAAGCTGTGGGAGCGGACGTCCTTCAGGCTGATGAGGTACTGGTGGGTGTCGAAGGAATCGGACTCCAGCTCGATCATGGCCACGGCGATGTTGGAGCAGTGGTCGGCCACCCGCTCGTAGTTGGTGAGCAGGTCGTTGAAGACAAAGCCCTGGCTGAGCTTGCAGATGCCCCGCTGGAGGCGGTCCACATGGTGGAGCTTCATCTCGTCGCACAGGGAGTCGATCAGCTCCTCCAACGGCTCGATGCGGTAGGCCAGCTCCAGGTCGTTGGTGGTGAAGGCCGTGATGGCGTTGTAGGTGATCTCCTGCACGGCGGCGAACATGGTCTTGAGCTCCCGGTCAGCGCCCTCGGAGAAGACGATGCTTTTCTCGTGGATCTCCTTGGCGCACTCGGCGATGTTCATGGCGTGGTCACCGATGCGCTCCATGTCGCCGATGGTGTGGAGGAACTTGGTCACGTCCAGGTTCTGCTGCTCGGTCAGCTCTTTACCCGTTAATTTGATGAGGTAGGAGCCGAGCTTATCCTCGTATTTGTCGATGACGTCTTCCCGCTGGGCCACGAACTGGAACTGCTTCTCGGAGTAGTTGCCGATCAAATAGTAGGCATCCTCCAGGTTGGCCTTGGCCTCCAGGGCCATGTTGTTCAGGGCCTGGCGGCACTGCTCGATGGCCACGGCGGGGTGCTCGATCAGGCGGGCTTCCAGGCGGGCGAAGTCCTCCTGTTCGGGACCGGCCGGCTCGTCGTCCTTGATGAGCTTGCAGATCTGCTTCTCGATGGTCCCGATGAAGGGGGTGAGGACCAGGACGGTGGCGAAGCGGAAGAGGGTGTTCAGGAAGGCGATGCTCACGGCGTTCATGGTGGCGCTCACAAAGCCGAAGTGCACCACGCTGTTCACGCCGTAAAAGATCACGCTCCAAATGACGGCGCCCAGCACGTCGATGAGCAGGTAGACGAAGGCGGTCCGCTTGCCGTTCACATTGGCCCCCAGGGAGGACAGCAATACGGGCATGGCCGCGCCGATGGCGATGCCCATGATCAGGGGAAAGGCCACGGAGAAGGTGACGACGCCCGTGGCCGCCAGCGCCTGTAGGATACCCACGGCGGCGGAGGCACTTTGCAGCACGCAGGTGAAGATAAGGCCCACCAAGATCCCCAGAATGGGGTTGGAGAAGGTGGTGAGCATGTGCAGAAAGGCTTCGCTCTCCTGCAAGGGGGCGACAGAGCTGCTCATGGCCTGCATGCCGAACATCAGCACGGCAAAGCCCATTAAAATATCGCCGATGTGCACCTTGGACTGCTTCTTGCAGAACATGCGCAGGATGATGCCGATCACGGCCACCACACCGGTGAGGGTGGAGGTGGACAGCAGGGACACCCAGCCGGAGCCGCCCTCCAGGGCAGACAGGCAGATGATCCAGCCCGTCACGCTGGTGCCCAGAATGGCGCCCATGATGATGCCGATGGCCTGCTTGACCTTCATCATGCCGGAGTTGACAAAGCCCACGACCATGACAGAGGTCGCTGAGGAGGACTGGATGATGGCGGTGACGCCCGTCCCCAACAGGACGCCCTTAATGGGGTTGCCGGAGAGCTTATACAGCACCAGCTCCAGCTTGTTGCCCGCGACCTTCTTCAGACCGTCCCCCATGAGGGTCATGCCAAAGAGGAAGAGGGCCACGCCGCTGAGCAGTGCGATCACGTTGGAGATGCCCATGGTATGATACGCTCCTTTGCTGCGCTTGGCTTCGATTTGTGCGCGTTTCCGTTTGTTTTCATTTCTCGTCATCGTAAACTATAAAAAAGAAAGGTTAAATCTAATCTATGGTTTCTGTTAAATCTGCGTAAAGAAGGTCGAATTTGTGGCTTTGACCAAAAGGGTCGAAGCTTGTCCGGTCAAATCCTGTCTTTTTTTCGCCCCCGGTCTATCCCGCCAGGGGGAGGCATAGACATGGAGCGAGCGAAACCAGATTTGTTCCAGACGGAGGAGACAGACTATGAACACCCTGACAAGCATTTATGAGGACATTGCCGCCCGGACGGCCGGGGACATCTACCTGGGTGTGGTCGGCCCGGCCCGGACGGGGAAATCCACCTTTATCAAGCGCTTTATGGAGACCCTGGTCCTCCCCAGCATCGACGACGACTACCGCCGCCAGCGGGCCAGAGACGAACTGCCCCAGAGCGGGTCGGGCCGGACGGTGATGACCGCCGAGCCAAAATTCGTGCCGGAGGAGGCCGTGGAGATCGCCATGGAGGGGGGCGGGACCTTTTCCGTGCGCCTGGTGGACTGCGTGGGCTACCTGGTCCCCGGTGCCGTGGGGCAGCTGGAGGACGGGGAGCCTAGAATGGTCCACACCCCCTGGTTCCCCCAGGAGATCCCCATGGCGGAGGCCGCCGAGATCGGCACCCGAAAAGTGATCGCCGAGCACGCCACCATCGGCATCGTCATTACGACCGACGGCACCATCACCGACCTGCCGCGGGAGGCCTACCCGGAGGCCGAGGGGCGGGTGATTGAAGAACTGAAGGCGCTGGGCAAGCCTTTTCTCATCCTGCTCAACTCCGCCCACCCCCAGGGGGAGGCGGCCCAGAAGCTGCGGGCCAAGCTGGCCGAGCAGTATGACGTGACCTGCCTGGCGGTCAGCTGCCTGGACCTGGACCAGCAGGCGGTGACGGAGATCATCCAGGCCGTCCTCTATGAGTTTCCCCTGGAAGAGCTTCAGCTTTTCCTGCCCGACTGGGTGGAGACGCTGCCGACGGAGCATCCCATCCGCACGGCCCTCTTCCAGGCCATCCGTGCCCAGGCGGGGAAGCTCGTCCGCATCCGGGATGTCAAGCCGGCGGTGGCGGCGATGGGGCAGTGCGAGCTGGTCACAGGGGCCGCTGTCACGGGGATGAAGCTCGGCTCCGGCTGCTGTCAGGCCCGGTTGGAGCTGCCCCGCAGTCTGTTCTATGACACCCTCTCCCAGCAGACGGGCTTCGCCCTGCACAGCGACGGGGAGCTTTTGGCCCTGCTGGAACGATTGGCCGTGGTCCAGGCCGAGCACCAAAAGGTCGCCGCCGCCATGGAGGAGGTGCGGGCCACGGGCTACGGCATCGTCATTCCCGAAGCCGAGGAGCTGGAGTTGGAGCAGCCGGAGATCATCAAGCAGGGCGGCCGCTACGGGGTCCGCCTGCGGGCCAAGGCCCCCAGCATCCACATGATCCGGGCGGATATCCAAGCCGAAGTCTCCCCCATCGTGGGCAGCGAGAAGCAGTCTGAAGATATGCTCGGCTTCCTGCTGGAGGAATTCGAGGGGGCACCGGAAAAGATCTGGCAATCCAACATCTTTGGCCGGTCGTTCCACGAGCTGATCAACGAGGACCTGGCGACAAAGCTCAAGCACATGCCGGAGGACGCCCGCGAGAAAATGCGGCTGACCCTGGAGCGCATCCTCAACGAAGGCTCCGGCGGGCTCATCTGCATCATTCTGTGACAGACGGGGCGATATTTTGCCGTTGATTTTTTGTCCGCTTCCTACTATAATGACGATAACAACGACAGCAAGAACGGGAAGCAGGGGGACACGGCAATGATCTTGACCATCGACATCGGCAACACCGCCATCACCATGGGGCTGTTTACCCCAGAGGGGCGGCTCCAATTCCGGGGCTCGCTCAAGACGGACAAAAACAAGACGAGGGACCAGATCGCCATCGACCTGCTGGATATGTTCCACCTCTACCGGTCGGACCTGCAAGGCATCACCGGGGCGGTGATCTCCAGCGTTGTGCCCCCCATGACCAGCGCCATGGCCGGGGCCGTGGAGCAGCTCAGCGGCGTGCGGCCCATGATCGTCGGGCCAGGGGTCAAGACGGGGATGAACATTCTGGCTGAGATCCACAACCAACTGGGCGCGGACATCGTGGCCTCCTCCGTGGCGGCCATCCAGAAGTATCCCCAGCCCATCATCGTCATCGACATGGGCACGGCCACCACCTTCTCCTACCTCAGCGAGAGCACCTATAAGGGCTGCGTCATCATCCCCGGCGTCCGCATCGCCGTGGAGGCCCTCTCCGGCCGGGCGGCAGAGCTGCCGCACATCTCCCTGGAGCAGCCCCCCTCCATCTTTGGCCGCTCCACCATCGACGCCATGCGCTCCGGCGTCCTCTATGGCAACGCCGCCATGATCGACGGCATGATCCAGCGCATGGAGGCCGAGGCCAAACCCGTGGCGACGGTCGTGATGACCGGCGGGAACGCCGAAATGATCCAGCCGCACTGTAAGCGGAAGATCCTCATCGACGAAAACCTGCTGCTGGATGGACTGTATTATCTCTACCAGAAAAACCACGAGCGGAGACGGCCGAAAAAGTAAACATTTGCTAACCTCAACTCCCCCTCGGTCCGCCCGGCTGAGGGGGAGTTTTTTTGTCTCTTTATGAAAGTCACAGAAAAAAATTCTTCAGAAATCGAAATTTTTTTGCAATCATCTATTGCAAATCTGCAAGTTTCTCACTATAATGTGTCATTGAAAAAATCGAAACATCTATCAGGAGGCCTGCTATTATGAAAGCACTGTCTAATCTTGCCCAGTCTGTTCGGGCATCCACCACTCTGGCCATTGACACCCAGTTTAACAAGATGCGCTCCGAGGGCATCGACGTGATCGGCTTCAGCGTCGGTCAGCCCGATTTCCCCACTCCCGAACACATCAAGCAGGCCGGGATCCGCGCGATCCAGGAAAACCTGACCAAATACACCCCCACTCCCGGCACCCCCGCCGTGCGCAAGGCCGTGGCCGACCGGCTGGACGCCGACTGGGGCCTGGACTACACCCCGGAGGAGATCGTTGTCAGCGGCGGCGGCAAGCCCATCCTCTATGTCGCCCTCAAGACCCTCATCGACCCCGGCGACGAGGTGATCCTGCCCGCCCCCTATTGGGTGAGCTACTATGAGCTCATTAAAATGGTCGGCGGCGTGCCCGTGGTCGTCACCACCACGGAGGAGAACGGCTTCAACCTGACCCCGGAGCAGCTCCAGGCCGCCATCACCCCCAAGACCAAGGCCCTGATGCTCAACAGCCCCTCCAACCCCACCGGCATGATCTACAGCCGGGAGCACCTGGAGGACATCGCCAAGGTCTGCCTGGACAACGACCTGTACGTCATCGCCGACGAGATGTACAGCAAGCTGGTCTTTGACAACAAGGAGTTCGTCTCCTTCCCCACCCTGAGCAAGGAGATCAAGGCCCGCACCATCCTGGTGGGCGGTGCCTCCAAGACCTACGCCATGACCGGCTGGCGCATCGGCTTTGCCGCGGCCAGCAAGGAGATCGTCCAAGTCATGAGCAACTACCTCAGCCACAGCCTCTCCGGCACCTGCTCCATCGCCCAGGCCGCCGCCACCGAAGCCTTCAGCGGCTCCCAGGATGAGATCGAGGTCATGCGGCAGGCCTTTGAGACCCGCCGGAACTACCTCTACGAGCGCATGTCCGCCATTCCCGGCGTCCACCCCGTCCGCCCGGAGGCCACCTTCTACATGCTGATGAACCTGGATCAGCTCATCGGCAAGACCCTCTACGGCGACGTGATCCACGACGCCGACGACTTCGCCCGCGTTTTCCTGCGGGAGGGTCTGGTGGCCGTGGTCCCCTGCACGGGCTTCGGTGCCCCCAACTATGTCCGCTGGTCCTTCGCCGTCTCCATGGAGAACATCAAGGAAGGCATGGACCGGCTGGAGAAGTTCCTTAAGAACGCGTAAGTTCCGCTTTTCCCGATCCCCCAAAAAGGGCGGATTTCCCGGCTGGGAAGTCCGTCCTTTTTTCCTCCCTTTTTTGGTGTGTTTTTGGCGACTTCTCCCTTTCCTTCCGAATTCTTTTATGCTATACTTTCTTTTTGATGCAGCTTACTTGCAAAACCGATATCCTATTGCGGAAAGCCATGAACCATAAGGAGGAGATGGATGTGGCGTTTGAAAATTGTCTGACCTATCTCCGCCGCCGGGGCAGGCTGCCGTTTCGGGCCGCCTCCTTTGGTCCGGTGGATAACCTGATCCTCTCCCTGTGCGCCTACGACCCCTTCGAGTGGGTGCTGCCGGGGGTGGAGAGCGGTGTGTGGCTGCCCTTTTCCCAGGCCGTGGAAAAGCTGACCCAACGGCCGGGTTGGGACGACACGGGCCTGCTCATGTCCCCCCACACCCCGGAGCTGGTCGTGGAGGCGGCCCGCAGCCCCCGCTTCCGCACCCTGGCCCTGGGGTGCATGGAGACGGTGGCAGACCAGGACACACAGTTTGCGGCCCTGACCTACCGTCTGCCGGACGGCACCCTCTTCCTGGCCTTCCGGGGGACCGACGATACCCTGGCCGGGTGGAAGGAGTGCTTCGCCATGAGCTACTCCCCCTCCGTTCCCTCGCAGCGGCTGGCACTGGACTACCTGGTGCGCGTGGCGACGAAATATCCCGGCAAGCTCCGTCTGGGCGGCCACTCCAAGGGCGGGAACCTGGCGGTGTGGGCCGCGGTCCACGCCCCGGCGCTCCTTCGGCGGCGTATCCTCATGGTGTACAGCAACGACGGCCCCGGCTTTCACCGGGACCTGACCCACACGCCGGCCTATCGCGGGCTGGCCCCCCGCATCGTGACCTACGTCCCCCAGGCCTCGCTGGTCGGGGCCTTGCTCCACCAGGACCCACGGGCCAGGACCGTCAAGAGCCATGGCCACGGGACGGCAGGGCAGCACGACCCCTTTACCTGGGAGGTCCACAGCGGGTCCTTTCGCTTTCTCCCCCGCCGGTCCCGGCAGGCCCAGCGGGAGGCCGACGGCTTCCGAGGCTGGGTGGATTCCATGGCCCCGGCGGAGCGGGCGGAGTTTACCGACGTGCTCTTCTCCCTGCTCTCTGCGGCCCAGGCCGAGACGCTCTCGGAGCTGTCCGAGCATTGGGCGGACACCGCCCTGGCCGCCCTGGGTGCCTACCGCGCCCTGCCCCCGGAGACCCGGCGGGATATGCTGAAATATATCTGGCGCTTCCTGCGGAACCTCAGCACCGGCGGGAAAGCCCACCCCCACCGACTACATTAAAAAAAGCAACGAGGAGGATCTATGGATCTCATCGAAACCTTTGGCGCCAAGGTTGGCGCTCTGTCCGAAGCCAAGCCCGAAAAAGCCCGCAAGCTCCTGGCGGCGGGGTTTCAGGCCAACGGGCTGAAAAACAAGCTCGCCTCAAAGCGGGCCTCCCAGTCCGATAAAATGCTGTTCCAGACCGTGAACAAGGCCATGGTGAACTGCCTCACCAAGCCCCAGGGGAACGTGATGGTCAGCCTCTTCACCCCCTGCGAGATGCTCCACCCCCTGGGCCTGCATCCCTACTCCTGCGAGGGGTTTTCCAGCTACCTCTCCGGCTCCAAGGCCGAGCAGCTGTACCTGCACCAGGCCGAGGACATCGGCATCCCCGCCAGCCTATGTTCTTACCATAAAGTCTTCATCGGGGCAGCCCAGATGGGGCTGATGCCCAAGCCCCGCTTCATTCTCTCCACGTCCCTGGCCTGCGACGCCAACCAGCTGACGTTCCGCTATCTGTCCGAATTTTACGGTGTGCCGCATTTCTCCATTGATGTCCCCTTCGAGCCTTCCCCCCAGGCCGTGCAGTATGTGGCCGACCAGCTGCGGGAGATGGGAAAATTCATCGCCCGGCAGACGGGACAGCCCATCGACGAAAATCAGCTTGCTCAGACCGTGGCCCGCAGCCAGCGGACCATGCGCCTGTTCCAGCAGGGCTTGCAGAAGCGGGCGGGCAAGCAGATCCTGAGCGACCTGACCAGCGAGCTGCTCCGCACCGCCGCCTTCCATTTCCTCCTGGGTCTGCCGGAGGTGGAGGCCTACGCCCGCCAGCTGGCCCGTGAGATCGAGACGGCCCCCCCGGCCACGGGCAAGCAGCTGGTCTGGATCCACACCACGCCCTATTGGATCACGCCCCTGCGGGCGCTCTTCAGCCGCACCGCACGGGTGCAGATCGCCGCCTGCGACATGAGCTATGAGGGCATCGTGGACGCCGACCCCGCCAAGCCTTACGAGGCCATGGCCAAGCGCCTGGTCTACTCCCCCTTCAACGGGCCGGTGGAGCGGCGCATCCAGCGGGCGCTGGAGATGGCCAAGACCGTGGACGCCGACGGCATGGTCTGGTTCTGCCACTGGGGCTGCAAGATGACCCTGGGCGGGGCCAGGCTGGGCAAGAAGGCCTTTGAGGAGGCCGGCCTGCCCACTCTGCTCCTGGACGGCGACAGCTGTGACCGCGGCTTCGGCGGCGAGGGCCAGGCGGCCACCCGCGTGGAAGCCTTTCTGGAAGTATTGGAGGGCCTGGCATGAGCATCACCTATCACGTTTGTAAATACACGCCTGTCGAACTGCTGACCGCCCTGGGCGGGGAATGTGCCCTGCTGGACGAGGCCCCGGATGTCTTCGACCTCTCCGACCAAGTGGCCCACCCCAACCTCTGCGGGTTCGGCAAGTCCGTCATTCAGGCGGTCATGGCCGGGCATGTGAAAGAGGTCGTGCTGGTCAACTGCTGCGATACGATCCGGCGGACCTATGACATCCTGAAGGAGTTTGGGAATTTAGATTTTCTTTATCTACTCGATATTTTACACGGCAAGTCCGGCTGCTCCGTGGACCACGCCAAGCACCAGCTCATGGACCTGGCCGAGGCCTATGGGAGATACAAGGGCACGCAGTTTGACAAGAACGCCTTCTTTGCCGCCTTCGCCCCCACGACGCCCCGCACGGACCCGCACATCGCCGTGATCGGCGCGAAGATGGGCACCCACCTCTTCTCCCTGGTGGAGGAGACGATGCCCCTGCCGGTGGAGAACCTCACCTGCGCCAGCAACCGCTCGGTGGTCGCCCCGGAGGACCAGGCGGAGTTTGCAGCCCTCATAGAGGCCTACGCCCGCCAGCTGCTGGGCCAGCTGCCCTGCATGCGCATGACGGACAACACAGCCCGGAAGCAGCTCTTCCACGCCCCCGGCCTGGAGGGTGTGGTGTATCACACCCTGCAATTCTGCGACTACTACGGCTTTGAGTATGCGGGCCTGCGCGATCACCTCTCCGTCCCCCTGCTCAAGATCGAGTCGGACGGAACCACCCAGAGCCGGGAGCAGCTGCGCACCCGGCTAGACGCCTTTGCCGAGGGCTTCGCCACCCAGAAAGGAGCAACGACTATGGACAAGCACGGCTATTTTGCCGGCATCGACAGCGGGTCCGCCACCACCGACGTGGTCATCCTGGACCAGGACAAGAACATCGTGGCCAAGGTCATCCTGCCCACCGGGGCCGGGGCCTCCAACGGGGCGCAGCGGGCCTTGGAGCAGGCGCTCCAGCAGGCGGGCCTGACGGAAAAAGACCTGACCGCCACCGTCACCACCGGCTATGGCCGCGGGGTCATTCAGACCGGCGACAAGTCCGTCACCGAGATCACCTGCCACGCCAAGGGCGCTCACTTCTTAAACCCGGCCATCCGCTCCGTCATCGACATCGGCGGCCAGGACAGCAAGGCCATCAAAGTGGAGCCGGACGGCAGCGTGTCCAACTTCGTCATGAACGACAAGTGCGCCGCCGGCACCGGGCGCTTTTTGGAGATGATGGCCCGGACGCTGGAAATTTCCCTGGAGGACATTTCGACCATCGGCCTGAAATGGAAGGAGGAGATCACCATCTCCTCCATGTGTACCGTCTTTGCCGACTCCGAGGTGGTCTCCCTGGTGGCCCAGAACAAGGCCCTGCCGGACATCGTCCACGGCCTGAACCAGTCCGTCGCCACCCGTGCCGCCGCCCTCTTCCGACGCATCGGCGGGGCACACCCCTGCATGATGACCGGCGGCGTGTCCCGGAACAAAGGCGTGGTCGGGGCTATTGAGGAAAAGATCGGTCAGCCCCTCTACATCCATCCTGATGCCCAGCTCTGCGGGGCCTTGGGCGCGGCGCTGTTCGCGCTGGAGATGCCCTGATTGATCCGAACTATCTAAAAATCACAGGCTCCCCTGGCCGCTGGGCTGGGGGAGCCTGGTTTTATCTCACTTCCGAATGTTCAGGCTGAGCTTCATAAGGTAGGATTCCGGGTCACGGGAGGTGCTGTAATTGACCAGATCCTCTTCGTAGAGGTCCCCGGCAATGCGGTACCCCTGCGCCCTCACCCAGCGGACGAGGGCGCGGCTGGCGTCGTACTCGGATTGATAGGACCCCTGGTGGCACAGGACCGCATACGTCCCGGCGGGGCGGACGCGGGTGGGCCAGCCCGTGGTCCCTGGGGGGACGGGGCAATAATAGAAGTCCTCCGTCACCTCCCCCCGCTCCAATGTCTCCCGGCAGATGATGTCGCCGGGGGCCTGGGAGGGGATGCCGTTGGCCCTGGCCCAGGCCAGGAGCTGGCGGACGTGGAGAAGGTAGACCGCCTCATCAAACGTCTCATCGTGGATCTTCGGCGCAGGCACCACGGCGCAGAGGGTCTCCGGCTGTTCCTCCAGGAAGAAGTCGCCGGGGCGGACGGACCGGGCCTGGCGCACCTTGTCCACGGTGTCCTCCAGCAGGCGTCCCATCTGCTCCAATCTCCGCCGCTCGGCGTCCAGAGCGGCCTCTTTTTCTTCCAGCAGGGAGAGCAGGGCTTCGGGGCTTCGGCGGTTGAGGTAGTCCCGGATCTCCGCCAAGGGCGTGCCCAGGCGCTGCAGGGCGGCGATGAGATCATAGGTGGGCAGCTGGCGGGCAGAATAGTAGCGGTAGCCGTTCTCCCCCACCCGCTGGGGTTTTAAGAGGTCGATGTGGTCGTAGTGCAGCAGGGTGTCTTTTTTGACCCCGCACAGGGCGGCGAACTCCGCCGTTTTGAAGGTGTGCTTTTCCATGCCACGGCTCCTTTTGAAAAAAATTGCAAAACCCCCTTGACTCTGGGGTAACTCCATCCTTTATCCTAAGGATACCAAAAAAACCACCGACGCGCAAGGGAGCGTCGGCATGGGAAACTAACTTGAGGTGAATATCATGTCTGCCCCCCGCCATTCCTGGAAATCCTTTCTGCACTACGTCCTGCCCTCGGTGTCTGCCATGCTGCTGTTTTCGTCTTACACCATCGTGGACGGCATCTTCGTCTCCAAGGGTGTCGGCGACCTGGCCTTGGCCGGCGTCAACATCGCCCTGCCGTTTATCAACTTTCTCTCCGGCGTTGCCATCCTGCTCTCGATGGGGACCTCTACCCTCTGCGCGTTCGCGTTGGGTGAGGGGAAGCACGACCGGGCGGAGCGGATCTTTTCCCAGACTGCGGCGGTCATCGTCGTGCTGTCGGTGCTCATTACCATCGCCGTTGCGATCTTCGCTGAGCCGCTGGCCGCCCTCCTGGGGGCCGGGCCGCAGACCATGGGGTACAGCGCACAGTATCTCCATGTGGTCTGTCTGTTCTCCCTGTGCTTCATCCTGTCCTACTGCCTGGAGGTCATGGTGAAGGTGGACGGTGCCCCCCACCTGGCCATGTTCGGCGTGGGCATCAGCTTCCTCATCAACGTGGGGCTGGACTATCTCTTCATCATGGTCTGGCACTGGGGCGTCTTTGGCGCGGCCCTGGCCACGGGACTGGCCCAGCTGGGCAGCCTGCTCTTCTTCCTGCGGTATTTTCTGTCCGGGAAGTCCAACCTGCGCTTCCGGAAATTCAAGCCCCACCTGGGCGAGCTGAAGCAGATCATGCCCCTGGGCATTGCCGACTGCTCCATTGAGCTGATGCTGGGCTTTCTGACCCTGCTGTATAACCACGTCATCGCCAAAATGCTGGGCGAGAGCAGCCTGCCCATCTTCGCCGTCATCGCCTACTTCAGCCTGATGGTCTCCATGATCATGCAGGGCATCGCCCAGGGCATGATGCCCCTGGTGAGCCTGGCCGTGGGCGAGGGCGACCGGGAGGCGCTGAAGCTCTATCTGCGCCGGACGATCCTGTCCGTGCTGGTGGTCGGGGCCTTGGTGGAGGTCGTCTGCCAGCTCTGCCCCGGCCCCATCGTCTCCCTGCTGCTCAGCGACGGCAGCGCTCTCTATGCCGAAACGGTCACCTCCCTCCGGCTGTATGCCCTGTCCTATCTTCCTGCGGGCATCACCATCGTGCTGGCCGGCTACTTCGCCGCCCTGGGCAAGGCCGGGGCCTCCGCCCTTCTCTCCCTGGGGCGCGGCTTCGTGCTCTTGCCCGCGGCGGTGATGGCCCTGTACCTGCTGGGCACCGGGACCATGATCTGGTGGGCGGCGCTCATCGGGGAAATGCTGAGTCTGGTGCTGGGCGTCGTGCTGCTGCGGCTGAATTCCCCCCAAAATGATGGCTCCCCTGAAAGGGGAGCTGTCAGCGAAGCTGACTGAGGGGTTATCCCCGAAGGGCCATCTATGGCATCTTAGGAACCGCAATCCCCAGCGTTGACGCCGGGGGCGTACCTCTCCACCGCCTAACGGCGGTCCCCTGTTTAAGGTGCTTCGCATGAGACTGAATCAAACTGTCCCCTGGACAGTTTGCCCCCTTTCAGGGGAGGCATAGAGCGACAGAAGAAACGCCCACCGCCCCACGCCGTTCTCTTGGCGCTGGGGCGGTGGGCTTTGGAACATTCTCCCCTCTCACTGGGGCGGGTGGCAACGGGAACAGGCCGTGTAGCCCTCGCTCTTGGCTTGCGAGAGCGTCCGGGCGTGCTGGCCGCACTGGACGTCGTGCCGCCTGCGGAACCCGAACCCCAAAGAAGGCGCTTCCAAGGGGATCTCCCTCTTTCCCTGGGCCGGAAAATCTGGTATACTATATTGTATCTTAATCTTTGACCCAGAAAGCAGGGAGCCTGATGGAACAAGTTCTCGTGGTGGACCGGGCGGCGCTGGAAGCCCGCTTAGGCGGCCAAACCTTTACGACGGAGGGCATCGAGGCCATCCGCCGCTTCATCGTAGACCAACACTTTTTTCTGCCCCGTGCGCAGGCCGAGTATGACGCCACGGTCAAGCAGATCATCCCCTACGTCCTCCTCCGCCGGGGGGACGCCTACTTCCTCCTGCGGCGGCTGAAAAAGCAGACGGAGACCCGGCTGCACGACAAGCTCTCTCTGGGCGTCGGCGGCCACATCAACCCCACGGAAGAGGCCGCTGCCGACCCCATCGAGGCCGGCCTGCGCCGGGAGCTGGCGGAAGAAGTGGACGTCTCCGACCGCCGCGCCCTGACCTGCGTCGGTGTGCTCAACGAAACCACCGGCGGGGTCAGCGACTATCACGCGGCCCTGGTCTACGTCCTGGAGACCGACGGCGAGGTCACCGTCCGGGAGACGGAAAAAATGTCCGGCACCTGGGCCACCCCCGCAGAGCTGGACGCCGTGCGGGACCGGTTGGAGACCTGGTCTCAGATCGCGCTGGACGCCGTGATCCACGGCAGAGCCCGGTAAGCCGTCCCATTCCGGCAACTTTTTTCTAAAATTTGAAAAAAAGGCTTGCAATTTGTCTCACCCCGTGCTATCATAAGAAAGCTGACTGATGCAGGTGCGTTGGTCATCCAAGAAAGATCCGGGTGTGGCGAAGTTTGGTATCGCGCTTGAATGGGGTTCAAGAGGCCTTGAGTTCGAATCTCAACACTCGGACCAAAAAGTTCCGAAGCCGTTTTGCAGACCCCTGCGGCCCGTTCGTCTGGGGCAATACCATGTGTTGTAACGTGGTACCGCTCGGCAGGTTGCGGGCCGCAGGGGTCTGCGGCCCCTACGAAGTTTTTTCATTCCGTTTCTATCTTCCGTTGCTATCTAAGCAGGTCAGTCGATCGTATCCTGATCCTCCCCTGCGCTGGCGACCAGGTCGGAGAGGGCGTCTTGGATGCGGTCCATGTCCGACTGGGCGCGGCCGAAGGCGTCGCGGACGCTGTCCAGCTCCGTCTCGACGGAGGTGATGGCGCTGCGCATATCCGCCCGGAGCTTGTCGCAACGGGCTTGGATCTCCAGGACCCAGCGGGCGCTGTCGGCGCGGATCTCGGCGGCGTGGGACTGGGCGTTTTGGATGGTCACCTGGGCCCGCTCGTGGGCGGAGACCTCAATGTCCCCGGCGGTGTCCTTCAGGCGCTGCCAGGACTTGGCTTCGGGTTCCAGGTCTCGAACCTGCTTTTGCAGGTCGCTGGCCAGGCGGGTCTGTTCTTCCAGGGCAGACTGGGTCTCGGCCAGGTCTTTTCTCAGCTGCTCCACTTCCTCACTGAGCTTCTCGCAGGCGGCTGCCTGCTCCTCGGCTTCGGCGAAACGGGCTTCGGACTGGGTGCGGACCGTCTCCTCCCGCTCTAAGGCCCGCTCCAGCTCCAGGGACTTTTCCTGGTTCTCCTGGGTCAATTTCTCGATGTAATCCAATACGTCCTGGCGGTTGAAGCCGCCAAAGGCGGCGGTGCGGAACTGACCGGCGTTTTCGTTCATAGTGCTTCCTCCTGATCCAGACGTCCCAGGCGTGCTGAGGACCCGGCGCGTTTCGGGATGATTTTCTTGTAGTGTACCATATTTTCTTTGGGGATACAATATTTGATCGGATTTTCCGTCGGACCGCTTTCTTTGATTGACGGAATGGCCTCAGGATGCTATAATTTTTTAGATTGTTCAGTATCTAGTTGTATGGAGGAGATCATCATTATGTGGGCGTCGACCGATTGGAAGGATTATGAGCTGCTGGATTGCGGCCGGGGAGAGAAATTAGAGCGCTGGGGCAAGTATACCCTGGTCCGACCGGACCCCCAGGCCATCTGGAACACCCCCCGCCGTCATCCCGGCTGGAAAAACTATGACGCCCGCTACGCCCGCTCCCGCACCGGCGGGGGGCAGTGGGTGAAGAAAGAGCTGCCCCAGCGCTGGCAGGTGCAGTATAAAGCGCTGACCTTTAACATCAAACCCATGAACTTCAAGCACACCGGCCTCTTCCCGGAGCAGGCCGCCAACTGGGACTTTGCCATGGAGCAAATTCGCAAGGCAGGCCGTCCCATCTCCGTGCTGAATCTCTTCGCCTACACCGGCGCTGCTTCCATCGCCTGCGCGGCGGCGGGGGCTTCTGTCTGCCACGTGGACGCGGCCAAGGGCATGGTGAGCTGGGCCAGAGAAAACGCGAAAAGCTCCGGCTTAGAGTCCGCCCCCATCCGCTGGATCGTGGACGACTGCGCCAAGTTCGTGGAGCGGGAAATTCGCCGCGGGCGGCGGTATGACGCCGTCATCATGGACCCCCCGTCCTATGGCCGGGGACCTTCCGGGGAGATCTGGAAGCTGGAGGAGAACCTCTATCCCTTCGTGGAGCTGGTCTCCGGCGTGCTGTCGGACCGGCCCCTCTTCTTCCTCATCAATTCCTACACCACCGGCCTGGCGCCCTCGGTGCTGACCTATATCCTGGAAACCCTGCTCACCCCTCGGTACGGCGGCCAGACCGCCAGCCAGGAGCTGGGCCTGCCCGTGCGTGAAAACGGGCTGATCCTCCCCTGCGGTGCCAGCGGACGCTGGACGGCAGGGGCACAGTGAGGACAATACACTATGGCAAACGATCCGATCATCAAAGCAGAACACCTGACCTTCTGTTACCCCGACGAACCGGCGGGGCACCCCCCGGTGCTGGACGACATCAGCCTGGAGATCGAAGCCGGGTCCTTCGTGGCCATTCTGGGGCACAACGGCTCCGGTAAATCCACCTTCGCCAAGCACATCAACGCCCTGCTCACCCCCACGGCGGGGAAGCTCTGGGTGGACGGCCTGGACACCGGCGACCCGGAGAACCTTCTGAACATCCGGGGCAAGGTCGGCATGGTCTTTCAAAACCCCGACAACCAGATCGTCGCCAGCGTGGTGGAGGAGGACGTGGCCTTCGGCCCGGAAAACCTGGGCGTGCCCCCGGCGGAAATCCGCCAGCGGGTGGACCAGGCCCTCAAGATGGTGGGTATGTATGACCTGCGGGAGCACTCCCCCCACCTGCTCTCCGGCGGCCAGAAACAGCGCGTGGCCATTGCGGGCATCATCGCCATGATGCCCCGCTGCATCGTCCTGGACGAGGCCACCGCCATGCTGGACCCCGTGGGCCGGCGGGAGACGGTGGAGACCATCCGCACCCTGAACGAGCAGTACGGCATCACCGTCCTGCTCATCACCCACCACATGGACGAGGCCGCCCAGGCCCAGCGCCTCATCGTCATGGCCGGTGGGCACATCATCGACGACGGCCCCCCCGCCCAGGTCTTCCAGCATGTGGACACCCTGCGCAGCGCCGGTCTGGCCGTGCCGGAGACGGTCGCCCTGCTCTATGCGCTGAAACAAGAGGGGTTCGACGTCCCCCTGGACGCCATCAGCGACGAGGCCTGTGCACAAGTCTTGGCGGACCTGCTGAAAAAACCGCCCCATTTGGGAGGAGAGTAACGCCGTTGGAACCGATCATTTCATTAAAACAACTGACCCATATCTACAGCCCCAACACCCCCTTTGAGCAGCGGGCGCTGGACCGGATCGACCTGGACATCCACCCCGGCGAGTACCTGGGCATCATCGGCCGCACCGGGTCGGGCAAGTCCACCCTCATCCAGCATCTCAACGGCCTGGCCAAGCCCACCAGCGGGCAGGTCCTCTTTGAGGGGCAGGACATCTGGGCCGACAAGGCCCTGACCCACAGCATCCGCTTTCAGGTGGGCCTGGTCTTCCAGTACCCGGAGTACCAGCTCTTTGAGGAGACGGTCTACCGGGACATCGCCTTCGGCCCCAAAAACATGAAGCTGGACGAGGCCGAGATCGACCGCCGGGTCCGCCGGGCCGCGGAGTTCGCGGGCCTGAAGGAGGACGTGCTGGAGCGCTCCCCCTTTGAGCTATCCGGCGGACAGAAGCGCCGGGTCGCCATTGCGGGCGTCATCGCCATGGAGCCGAAGGTCCTCGTGCTGGACGAGCCGACGGCCGGCCTGGACCCCGCCGGGGCCGCCAGTATTCTGGCCAACATCGAAGCCTATCGCCAGGCCAACCACGCCACCATCGTCATCGTCAGCCACTCCATGGAGGACGTGGCCCGGCTGGCCGACCGCCTGGTGGTGGTGAGCCACGGGACGCTGCCCTACATCGGCACGCCCCGTGAGGTCTTCTCCCACGGGGCCGCGCTGGAGGAGTTGGGGCTGGGCGTGCCCGCCATGAACCGGGTCTTTTCCCGTGTCCGGGCCATGGGCGTGGACATCGACCCGGCGGTCTACACCGTGGAGCAGGCCAAGGCAGCCTTTCTCGCCGCCTGGCGGAAGCGAAAGGAGGGGAAGTAAATGGCGCTCAAAGACATCACCCTGGGCCAGTATTTCCCCGGAAATTCCCTGCTGCACCGGTTTGACCCCCGCTCGAAGATCCTCTTTACCGTGCTGTTCATTGCAGCGATCTTCCTGTGTAAGGGGCTGGTGTCCTATGGCATCACGCTGCTGATCCTGCTCATGATGATCGGCATCTCCAAGGTCCAGCCCAGGGTCTTTCTGAAGGGCATGAAGCCGGTGGTCTTCATCGTGGTCTGTACGGCCATTTTGAATTTGTTCTATACCTCCGGCACAGTGCTGTGGAGCTGGGGCATCCTCAAGATCACCGAGGAGGGCATTTGGAAGGCGGGCTTCATGGTGTTAAGAATCCTGATGCTCATCGCCTGCACCCTGCTGCTGACCTACACCACCTCCCCCATTCTCTTAACGGACGGGTTGGAAAAGCTCTTGCGGCCCCTGAAAAAGCTCAACTTCCCCGTCCACGAGCTGTCCATGATGATGAGCATCGCCCTGCGCTTCATCCCCACCCTCATCCAGGAGACGGATAAGATCATCTCCGCCCAGAAGGCCAGAGGCGCAGACTTCGACAGCGGCAACCTCATCCAGAAGGCCAAGGCCCTCATCCCCATTCTGATCCCCCTCTTCATCTCGTCCTTCCGGCGGGCGGAGGAGCTGGCCATCGCCATGGAGTGCCGCTGCTACCACGGGGACGAGGGGCGCACCAGCCTGCGGCAGCTTCGCTACGCCGGGCGGGACTATGGCCTCATCGTGTTCAGCATCGCCCTCTGCGCCGGGATCGTGGTCCTGCGCGTGGTCTTTGGCCTGTGAGGAGGGAGCGAGCATGAAACGAAACATTGCCCTGACCCTCATGTACGACGGCACGGCCTACCACGGCTGGCAGGTGCAGAAGCGGGACGTAACAGTCGCGGAGACCTTGGAAAAGGCCCTGGCCCAGGTGGTCGGCCATCCGGTCAAATGCACCGGGGCGGGACGGACGGACGCAGGCGTTCACGCCGAGCGCTACGTCTCCAACTTCCGCACCACCTCCACCATCCCCTGCGACCGGCTCCCCCTGGCGGTGAACAGCCGTCTGCCGGGGGACATCGTGGTCACCAAGGCAACGGAAGTGCCGGAGGACTTCAACGCCATCGGCAGCTGTATCAAGAAAGAGTATACCTACCGCATCTACAACTCCCGCATCCGGAATGCCTTTCTGGTCAACCGGGTGTGGTTCTACCCCAAGCAGCTGGACGCAGACGTGATGGATCGGGCCGCCCAACATTTCGTCGGCACCCATGACTTCGCCAGCGTCCGCTCGGTGGGCACCGAGACGAAGACGACGGTCCGCACCGTCCACTACTTCGACATCGCCCGCGACCCCAAGCAGCCGGAGATGATCGTCTGCCGGGTGTGCGCCGACGGATTCCTGTACAACATGGTCCGGGCCATGGTGGGCACCTGCGTCTACGCCTCCGAGGGCAAGCTCGCCCCGGACGACATCCCCGCCCTCTTAGAGGGCCGCAACCGGACCGACGCCGGACCGACGGCGCCCCCCCAGGGGCTGTACATGACCAACCTCTGGTACCCCATCCCCGACTTACCCTGATATTTCTGATCCCATCTTGCAGACCCATGGAGGTGTGCGTATGAACCAAATCCCAAACAAGCTGATGCCCCAGACTAAGCTCACCCGCAAGCAGCGGGTGGGCCTGCTCATTGCAGCCGTGGTGGTCCTGCTGGGCCTGCTGACGGCCACCGTGTTCCGCTCGAACGTGGCCAGCTTTTTCCGCTGGGTGGCCTACTCCCAGTCGGACACCAGCTTTTCCCACAACGCCCAGGCCAGCAGCCTCTTCCTCGGCATGGGGAACGACCTGCTCATCGCCACCCAGTCCCAGATCCAGGTGGTCTCCCCCACCGGGACGGCGAAGCTCAAGCAGTCCGTCTCCATGACCTCCCCCGCGCTGAACGCCTCCGGTGACTACGCTGTGGTGTACGACGTGGGCGGAAAGGAGCTGAAGGTGGTCAAGGGCGACATCCTGCTCCACGAGCTGACCCTGCCGGACGAGGAGTCGATCCTCTGCGCGACCGTCAACGAAAAGGGCTGGGTGGCCGTGACCAGCAAGGCCAGCGGCTACAAGGGCGTCGTGACCGTGTACAACCGGGACTTTGAATCCGTCCTCACCATCCGGCTCTCCAGCCGGTATATCTCTGACGCCGTGGTCACCCCGGACAGCCGGGGGGTCTATCTCATCTCCCCCGGCCAGGCCGACGGGGCCTTTGAGAACACCCTGCTCTATTACACCATCTCCTCCCGCGAGGAGCCGACCCGGACCATCTCGCTGGGTTCCAACGTGGTCCTGTCCATCCGCAGCGCGGGGCGGTGCTGGATCATCGGGGACGAGAGCCTGATGATTTTGGATTCCAGCGGCGTCATCACCGCCAGCTATGATTACAAGGACCAGTACCTCAAGATGGGCTCCCTGCAAGGGGACAATTACGCCGCCCTCTACCTCTCCCCCTCCTCCTCCGGCAGCACCGGCACCCTGGTGACGGTTGGCTCGGACGGGCGGGCCTACGGGGAGCTGGCGCTGGACGGCCAGACCCTGGCCATGGCGGCCCAGGGAAAGACCATCGCCGTGCTGACCACCAACGCCATTTACACCACGGACCGGAACCTGACCTCCTACACCACCTCCCCCAACCAGCGGGGCATCCGCAACCTGGCTGTCTACGCCGACGGGAGCGTGGCCCTGGTCAACAGCGCCGCCGTGAGCCTGTACTTCTCCTCCAGCGGCACCACCACCGACGCCAAGCAGCCGGAGGAGGACACCACCCAGGCCACGACCCAGACCGGCCAGGACGCTGCCACCGATGCCGCAGACGGCGCAGCTCCCAACGCAAGCGCAGACGGCACGGCAGACCCCAACGCCGCCGGTGCAGACAGCGCAGACACCCAGGCCGGTGACGCCGTTGCCGCAACAGGAGGGGACTGACCATGACGCTCACTGCTTCCCTTCTGCTGGACCTGGTGCTGCTGGGGCTGCTGGTGGTCTTCTTCCTGGTGGGCTACCAGCGGGGGCTGATTCTGACCCTCTGCTCCCTGCTGGCCGTGATCCTGTCCTTTGCCGGGGGCTGGTATCTGGCCACCCATGCCGCCGAGGGCTTTCAGGCCCGGCTGGGGCCGGAGGTGCCCGGCTTTGTGGCCAGCTCTCTGCTGTTTTTGGCGGGGTTTCTGGTGGTCCAGATCGTCTGGGTCACCCTCTGCCATGCGCTGAATTTGGTGGCCAAGCTGCCGGGGCTGCATCTGCTCAACAAGATCCTCGGCGGCCTGCTGGGCCTGGTCAAGGGCATCGCCATTCTGATGGTGGCCCGGTGGGCGCTGTGCGACCTGCTGCAATGGGTCCCGGCGGACGTGGCGGCGGAGAGCTATGTGCTGCCGTGGCTGACGCCCAGTGCCTTCTTTTCCCTGTTTGGGAAGTAGGAAATTCCCCCGTATTCATACCTAATTCATAAAACCGTGTTACCATACTATACTAAAGAATAAACACCCCACAAAGGAGTGACCGCACCCTATGAAACCTACCCTTTGCAGCAGATGCAAAAAGAACGTGGCCGTGGTCTTTATCACCCGCCTGGACCCCAACGGCCAGAACAGCCACAACGAAGGCCTTTGTTTGAAATGCGCCCGGGAGCTGAACATCCGCCCGGTTACCGATATGATCGAAAAGATGGGCCTGAGCGACGAAGAGCTGGAGGGCCTGACCAACGAGATGATGTCCGCCTTTGACGGCACCGAGAGCATGCAGGACCTGATCGGCAACATCACCGAGTCTCTCCGGGACGTAGCCGGAGAGCGGGACGACGACGAGGACGAAGAAGAGGGCCGCACCGCCACCTTCCCCTTCCTCAACCGCCTCATGGGCAACATGAACGGCCAGGAGGAGAAAAAGGACGAGACGCCCGCCCCCTCCGCCCCCCAGGGCGGCAAGGACAAGGCCCAGGGCCGCGCAGAAAAGCCCGATCGCAAGGCCCGCACCAAACGCAAATTTCTGGAAAACCACTGCATCTCCCTGACCCGCAAGGCCGCCGAGGGCAAGCTGGACAAAATGATCGGCCGGGACCAGGAGTTGGAGCGCGTGATCCAGATCCTGAATCGCCGCCAGAAGAACAACCCCTGTCTCATCGGTGAGCCCGGCGTGGGCAAGACGGCCATCGCCGAGGGCCTGGCCATGAAGATTTTCCAGGGCGACGTGCCCTATAAGCTCAAGGACAAGGAGGTCTACCTGCTGGACCTGACCTCGCTTGTGGCAGGCACCCAGTTCCGGGGCCAGTTTGAGAGCCGCATGAAGGGCCTCATCGAAGAGATCAAGAAGCTGGGGAACATCATCCTGGTCATCGACGAAGTCCATAACCTGGTGGGCGCAGGCGACGCAGAGGGCTCGATGAACGCCGCCAACATCTTAAAGCCCGCCCTCTCCCGCGGGGAGATCCAGGTCATCGGCGCCACGACCCTGGTGGAGTATCGGAAGTACATCGAGAAGGACTCTGCCTTAGAGCGCCGCTTCCAGCCCGTGATCGTGAACGAGCCGTCCATCGAGGACGCCGTGGAGATCATCAAGGGCGTGGCCCCCTATTACGAGGAGTTCCACCACGTCAAAATTTCCCCCGACATCGCCCGCCTGGCGGTGCTGATGTCCGAGCGCTATATCACCGACCGCTTCCTGCCCGACAAGGCCATTGACCTCATCGACGAGGCCTGCTCGGACGTAAACCTCCGGGACAAGGACCTGGCCCGGAAGCTGGAGCTGCAAAAGGAGCTGGACGACATCGCCGTAGAGCGGGAGGTCATGGTGGCCGACGCCAGCGACAAGGCCTACGAGCGCCTGGCCGAGCTGCGGAGCAAGGAGCTTCAGCTGCTCCAGGAGCAGAAGGAGCTGGCCACCGTCGAGGCCCCCAGCCTGACCCTGGAGAGCCTCTCCCGCGTGGTCGAGCTGTGGACGAAGATCCCCGCCAGCACCATCCAGGAGCAGGAATACGAGCGCCTGGCCAAGCTGGAGGACCGGCTCAAGGCCCACGTGGTGGGCCAGGACGAGGCCATTGCCGCCGTCTCTGCCGCCATCCGGCGCAACCGGGTGGGCGTGGCGTCCAAGCGCAAGCCCGTCTCCTTCATCTTCGTCGGCTCCACCGGCGTGGGCAAGACCGAGCTGGTCAAGCAGCTGGCCCAGGACCTGTTCCACTCCCCGGAGTCCCTCATCCGCCTGGATATGTCCGAGTTCATGGAGAAGCACTCCGTCTCCCGGATCATCGGCTCTCCCCCCGGTTACGTCGGCTATGACGAGGCCGGGCAGCTGACCGAGAAGATCCGCCGCAAGCCCTACTCCGTGGTGCTGTTTGACGAGATCGAAAAGGCCCACCCCGATGTGCTGAACATCCTCTTGCAGATCCTGGACGACGGCCACATCACCGACGCCCAGGGCCGCACGGTGAACTTTGAGAACACCGTCATCGTCATGACCTCCAACGCCGGCAGCGAGAGCAGCAGCGGCCCCCTGGGCTTTGGCAAGACCGTCAACGAGCAGAGCAAGGACAAGGCCATGAAGGCCCTCCAGCAGTTCCTGCGGCCGGAGTTCCTCAACCGCGTGGATGAGGTCATCTGCTTCAACCAGCTCAGCGAGGAGAACTTCCGGGCCATTGCCCAGATCATGCTCAAGGAGCTTCAGGACGTGCTGAAGGAAAAGGACCTGGACTTCACCTGGGGCGAGGCCGTGCTGGACCAGCTGGTGAAGGACTCCTACTCCGCTGCCTACGGGGCGCGGAACCTGCGGCGGCACATTCAGAAGGCCTTGGAAGACCCCATCGCCACCAAGATCATTGACAGCTACCTCTCCCCCATCCACGCCCTCAAGGCCGTGGTGGAGGACGGGAAGATCCTTATTACGGCCCTGTGATCCTTCTTTCTCTTCTTCTCACCTTCTCATCTGTCACAGGGCAAGGAACCCCGTGCGCCGAACTGGCGCACGGGGTTCCCTTTTGCGTTCGTCGTATCAAATTGGAAGGCTCCGGCCGCCCTTAGAGATTGGACTGCCCTTATCGGTGGGTCCCCACGAAGAAGAGGGCCAGGGTACCCGCGCCGGAGTGCGCCCCGATGACGGGGCCAACATCCCCGATGGTGACGGAGGAGACGTGGAGCCGGTCCCGAACCATTTGGGCCAGCAGCTGGGCGTCGGCCAGGCAGTCGCCGTGGCTGATGTAGACGCACTGCTGCTCCGGGGCAACGGCGCTCTCCTCCATGTGGCTGACCAGGGCCTCGATGGATTTCTTCCGGCCCTTGGCGGAGGCCATGGGGACCAGATGCCCCTCGTTGTCCACGTGGAGGACGGGCTTGATGTTCAGCAGGTTCCCCACGATGGCCTTCCCCGCCGACAGGCGTCCGCCCCGGCGGAGCTGGCTCAGGTCCCCCACGGTGAACCAGTGGCAGAGATGCAGGCGGTTCTTCTCGGCAAACGCCGCCGCCTCGTCCAGGGTCTTTCCCTGCCGCTTTTCCTGGACGGTCAGGTCCACGAGCATCCCCTGGCCCAGGGAGGCGCAGAGGGTGTCCACCGTGATGATCCGGGCCTCCGGGAACTCCTCCCGCAGGTCCTCGGCGGCGATGGCAGCATTGTGATAGGTCCCGCTCAGGCCGGAGGAAAAGCCCAGGTAGAGAAGGTCCCGCCCGCTTTGCAGGATGGGCCGCCAGACGGCCTTGAACTCCTCCACGTTGGGGGCGGAGGTCTGGGCCAATTCTCCTTGGCTGAGCAGCTGGTAGAAGCTGTGGCTGTCCATGGCCTCCCCCGGTGCGTTGCGGAAGCGGCGGGGACCGATCTGGACCGACAGGGGGACCACGGTCACCCCCAGGGAGTCGGCGAGCGCCTGGTCAAAGTCACAGCTGGAATCCGTCGTGATGGCGTAGTCTCTCATGTCGTTTCGTCTCCTTATTTTGTCCCACGGTCTGCTTTATCCGCAGCAGCTGAGATAGACCGTGAAAAAGTGTAGTGTCGTGCCGGCCAGCACGAAGAAGTGCCAGATGCCGTGGCGATAGGGCTTTTCCTTCTGCCG
Organism: Clostridiales bacterium; assembly: GCA_004556345.1. GTDB lineage: Bacteria > Bacillota > Clostridia > Oscillospirales > Oscillospiraceae > Evtepia. Next base: position 26,500 of record SFHQ01000031.1, read on the forward strand.
GTAAAAGATCACGCCCACGGTGTAGGCCACGCCCCCCAGCACCAGAAAAACAAGCGCGAGCAGACGCATGTTCTTCCAGATGATCGGCAGGGCCAGAACGCCGATCCAGCCCATGACGATGTACAGCACCAGGGAGAGTTTCTTCCAGCGTCTGAGGTCGATGGCGTTCAGGACGATCCCGACGATGCCGCAGGTCAGGTTGATGCCGAAGAGCGTCAGCCCGAAGGCCCCGCCTACTGTCACAAGGCAGATGGGCGTATACGTCCCCACGATGAGCAGGAAGATGGAGCAGTGGTCTAACACCTGGAACACGGCCTTGCCCCTGGAGCGCGGCAGGGCGTGGTACAGGCAGGAGATCAGATACAGAAGGATCATCGACACCCCGAAGACCGTCACGCTCACCAGGTTCAAACGACCCCCGATGGCGCGGGCATGGAAGATGAGGATGATGGTCCCCACAACGCCCAGCAGCGCCCCCAGGCCGTGGGTGACGGCGTTGAGCACTTCTTCCCCGATGCTCAGGCGGCGGTTCTCGCCGCGGTATGGCATAGATGCAGTCATGTCTGGTTCCTCCTTTACTGATTTTGAAATCGGTTTATCTTGTGTTTTGTATTAGGATATCACCAAAAGCAGGAAAAGTCAACCATATATTATGTCAGATATCGGGTCATCTTGTTTTTGATACAAGCTCTCTGTTTTTCCCAGTTCTGGCATGTCCTATGGCGTGAATGATTTCACCCTTGACATTTTGGCCAGAGGCTCGTATACTTTTCCTAGCACCCTTTGCATAAGAAAAATGTGATGCTAGCATCATGCAAAATACCAGAGAAAGTTAGGACTGATTTTCGTGCCCATGTATCAACCTGAGATCGAAACCATGCCCCAGGACCAACTGCGGGCTTTGCAGAGCGAGCGCCTGGTCAAGCAGGTCCGCCACGTCTACGATAACGTCCCCTATTACCGCGCCAAGATGGACGAGAAGGGCGTGACCCCCGACGACATCCACGGCATCGAGGACTTGCATAAGCTGCCCTTTGTCTCCAAGGCCGACCTGCGGGAGTGCTATCCCTACGGCCTGCTGGCCAAGCCCCTGTCCGAGTGTGTCCGCATCCACTCCACCTCCGGCACCACCGGCCGCCGCGTGGTGGCCTTCTACACCCAGCACGACGTAGACCTGTGGGAGGACTGCTGCGCCCGCGCCATCATGGCCGCCGGCGGCACCAAGGACGATGTGGTCCACGTCTCCTATGGCTACGGCCTCTTCACCGGCGGCGCGGGCCTGCACGGCGGCTCCCACAAGGTCGGCAGCCTGACCCTGCCCATGTCCTCCGGCAACACGGACCGACAGATCCAGTTCATGTGTGACCTCGGCTCCACCATCCTCTGCTGCACCCCCTCTTACGCCGCTTTCCTGGCCGAGAGCATCAACGAGCGCGGCCTGCGGGATCAGATCAAGCTCAAGGCCGGCATCTTCGGCGCCGAGGCCTGGTCCGAGGAGATGCGCCGCGACATCGAGAGCAAGCTGGGCATCAAGGCCTATGATATTTATGGCCTGACCGAGCTTTCCGGCCCTGGCGTCTCCTACGAGTGCTCCGAGCAGAACGGCATGCACCTCTGTGAGGACCACTTCATCGCCGAGATCATCGACCCCGACACCGGCGAGGTCCTGCCCGACGGCACCAAGGGCGAGCTGGTCTTCACCTCCATCACCAAGGAGGCCTTCCCCCTGCTGCGCTACCGCACCCGCGACATCTGCGTGCTGGATCGGACCCCCTGTGCCTGCGGCCGGACCCACGTCCGCATGGCCAAGCCCATGGGCCGCTCCGACGATATGCTCATCATCCGCGGCGTAAACGTCTTCCCCTCTCAGATCGAGGAAGTGCTGCTGAAGGTCAGCGGCGGCGACCTGACCCCCAACTATCAGATCATCGTGGGCCGCGAGAACAACACGGATACCCTGGACATCAACGTGGAGATGAGCGAGGCCCTCTTCTCCGACGAGATCCGTTCCATCGAAAAGGTCGAGAAGGACATCGTCACCCAGCTGCGCTCCATGCTGGGCATCGGTGCCAAAGTCCACCTGGTCAACCCCAAGACCATCGCCCGCAGCGAGGGCAAGGCCCAGCGCATCATCGACAACCGCAAGCTGTAAGTTCCCCTGTACCTTGGTTTACCCACACCTGAATAGAAGGAGGAGTATCCTATGCTCATCACCCAGATCTCTGTTTTCATCGAGAACCAGCCCGGCAAGCTGGGCGAGGTCACCCAGGTCCTGGCCGACAACGGCGTGGACATGAGCGCCCTCTCCCTGGCCGACACCACCGACTTCGGCATCCTGCGCCTGATCGTCAACGACCCCGACAAGGCCACCGAGGTCCTGCGGACCCATGACTTTATCGTCAAGCAAAGCCCCGTCATCGCCGCCGTCGTGGACGACCGTCCCGGCGGTCTGACCGAGGTATTGCAGATCCTGTCCTTCGCGGGGGTCTCCGTGGAATATATGTACGCCTTCGTCGGCAGCCAGCAGGGCCACGCCGTGGTCGTCATGCGGACGGACCGGGCCGAGGCGGCCATGGCCGCGTTGGAGTCCCACCACGTGAACACCCTGGACCCGAAAGATATTTACCGCATCTAACCTGACCGTTTCTTCATCCTTCCTTTTGTTTGCCCCGCCCCCATCCCAAGGCAGTTGCCCGACGGATGGGGGCGGGGTGTCGTTTTTCTCCCCTTGACGGCGGGGAAGCTCCTTCGATATACTGAATTTAGAAGGAAAAAATGAGACCCCCCGTTTAGAAAAAGGAGGTCCCTATGAAAGGAAGAACGACGATGATTCGCCCAGCCCCTTGGCCGCTGTATGACACGGAAAAAGTCGCCCGCTGGTTGGAGAAAATGGCGCGGCAGGGCTTCGTCCTGACAGAACACGGTTTTCCCGGCACACTTCCCCTGGCGATTTTTCAGAAGACAAACCGGCAAAATCTACGCTACTGTCTCGTTGGCACGGTGAGCAACGCCTATGCCCCGGAGCAGGAAACGATCGCCTGGAATGAAGCACGCGGCTGGACGTACGTCGCGCGGTACGGGGACTATTATGTTTACCGTAGTGAAGAGCTGCTGATCGAGGACTTGGAGACGGCCCCGGCAGTGCTGGATACCTTGATGAGTCGGTGGGGCATTGCAGGGTGCATCATTGGGCTTATCCTTTTCCTGATGCTCACGGCTACCGTTTCTTCCCTGCGTGACTTTTTACAATGCGATGCGTTGCTTGCCTTCGCCATGATGGTGGGGGTGCCGGTGTATGCTTGGTTTGCAGCGCGGTATTTGAAGGGGTGGAGGGAGTCACAGGAATAAAAATCGTGAGAGCGTTGCTACGTTGGTACACTACGGATTGCTTGCGGAACGTAGCCCTCATCCGTCCGCTTCGCGGCCACCTTCCCCCCAGGGGAAGGCTTTGTGTGGTATCGCGTAAACAGAGCCTTCCCCGAGGGGGAAGGTGGCCCGGCAAAAGCCGGGTCGGATGGGGGCTACCTACCGCACCTGAGCCGCAGTGTACCAAAGCAACACCGCACGACACGGAACCACCAATGAAATCATTTTGCGAAGCAAAACTCCATGAAAAAACGCGCCCTGGTCCGAAAACCAGAGCGCGTGTCTTGTATGCAATAAAGAATGAAGTCAAGCAATCAGGCCTTGCCCAGCTGCTTTGCGATCTCCTCGGCGAAGTTCTCTTCCTTCTTCTCCAGGCCCTCGCCTCTCTCGAAGCGATAGAAGCCCTTGATCTTGATCTCGCCGCCAACTTCCTTGGCCACAGCGGCAACGTGCTTCTCGACGGAAACCTTGTTCTCCTTGACGAAAGCCTGCTGCATCAGGCAGTTCTCCTCGTAGTACTTGCCCAGCTTGCCCATGACGATGCCTTCCTTGACCTTTTCGGGCTTGGCAGCCATCTTGGGGTCGTTGGCCATCATGGCCAGCTGGATCTCCTTCTCCTTGTCCAGGGTGTCCTGGCTCACGTCGGACTTGTCCAGGTAGGCGGGGTTCATGGCGGCGATCTGCATGGCCAGGTCCTTGCCCAGCTCCTGCACCTTCTCGTTCTCCTCCAGGCCGGCGGAGACTTCCATGTTCAGCAGCACGCCGATGCGGCCGTTCATGTGGTTGTAGGCCACGCTCACGCCGCTGTCATAGCGGACGAAGCGGCGGATCTTGATGTTCTCGCCGATGACCATGATCTTGTCCTGCAGGGCCTGCTGGACGGTCATGCCGGTCTTGCGATAGGGCAGGGTCATCAGGGTGTCCATGTCCACGGGGCCCCACTTGCCGACCACATAGCACACGTCCTTGACGAACTCGATGAACTGTGCGTTCTTGGCCACGAAGTCGGTCTCGGCGTTGACCTCGACCAGAGCAGCGCCGTCGGAGAAGACCTCGGCGTAAGCCATGCCCTCGGCGGCGATGCGGCCGGCCTTCTTCTGGGCAGCAGCCAGGCCCTTCTCTCTCAGCAGCTCAACGGCCTTGTCCATGTCGCCGTCGGTCTCGGCCAGAGCCTTCTTACAATCCAGCATACCCACGCCGGTCATTTCACGCAGGTTCTTCACGTCTGCAGCGGTAAATGCCATGATAACAAACCTCCAATTATCGTGATGTTAGTATTTACAGCACGGATGCCCGAAACCGGGCATCCGTGCCAGTGTTTTTTGTCAGAAATAAGGGGATCAGCCCTCGGTCTTCTCCTCAGCCTTCTCGTCGGCGTCGGCGCCCTGCTTGCCCTCCTGGATGGCGTTGGCCATGACAGAGGAAATCAGGCGGATGGCGCGGATGGCGTCGTCGTTGCCGGGGATGACGTAGTCGATCTCGTCGGGGTCGCAGTTGGTGTCGACGATGGCGACGATGGGGATGTTCAGCTTGCGGGCCTCGTTGATGGCGTTGCGCTCCTTGCGGGGGTCAACGACGAACAGAGCGCCGGGCAGACGCTTCATGTCGACCACGCCGCCGAGGTACTTCTCCAGCTTGGCGATCTCGCCCATGTGCTTCATGACTTCCTTCTTGGGCAGCATGTCGAAGGTGCCGTCCTCCTGCATCTTCTTCAGCTGGTTCAGACGGTCCACACGGCCGCGCATGGTCTTGAAGTTGGTCAGCATGCCGCCGAGCCATCTTGCGTTGACGTAGAACATACCGCAGCGCTGAGCCTCCTCGCGGATGGCGTCCTGGGCCTGCTTCTTGGTGCCCACGAACAGCAGGCTCTGGCCGTTCTCGGACAGCTGACGGACGAAGTTATAAGCCTCCTCCAGCTTCTTCACGGTCTTCTGCAGGTCAACGATATAGATACCGTTGCGCTCGGTGTAAATGTAGGTGGCCATCTTGGGGTTCCAGCGGCGGGTCTGGTGACCGAAGTGCACGCCTGCCTCAAGAAGCTGTTTCATAGATACGACTGCCATGGATAGTTTCCTCCTGATTGTTTTAGTTGGTACCTCCGGGGCCATCCTCCGCGCGGCCAACCTGGTGGCAGGCACACGGCCGTTTGTCCGGACCCCGTACGGAATCAGCTGATATTTTACCACAGGATGCCACCAATTGCAAGGATTTTTTCGTCCATCCCTAAAGATTTTTCCAAGCAATTCGGAATACCGTGTATTATGCTGCTCGGTTCAGCGTGCAGACCTTATCAATAAACAGAAAGGCTGTCCCCCAAGGTTTTTGCAAATCTCGGAAGACGGCCTAATTCCTTACAACTCTTTTTTGATTTTTTGGATGGCGTTTTTCTCCAAGCGGGAGATCTGCGCCTGCGAAATGCCGATGCGGGACGAAACTTCCATCTGCGTCTTGCCCTCAAAGAAGCGCAAACGCAAAATCTTTTTCTCCCGGTCGCTGAGGCGGTCCATGGCTTCTTTCAAGGCGATTTGTTCGAGCCAGTTTTCGTCTGTGTTTTTCTGGTCCCGGACCTGGTCCATAACGCAGATGGTGTCCCCGCCGTCGGAGTAGATGGGTTCGTAGAGGGAGACGGGGTCCACGATGGCGTCCAGGGCAAAGACCACGTCCTCCCGCTTGATGTCCAGAATTTTGGCGATTTCCTCAACGCTGGGCTCCCGCTGGTGCTCGGCGATGAACTTCTCCTTGGCTTGGAGGACTTTGTAGGCGGTGTCCCGCATGGAGCGGGAGACACGGACAGAGCCGCTGTCACGGAGGTAGCGGCGAACTTCGCCCAAAATCATAGGAACCAAATAGGTGCTGGGGTAAACGTCCATGTCCGGGTTGAAGTTGTCGATTCCCTTGATGAGTCCGATGCACCCGACCTGAAACAGATCGTCCGGGTTCTCGTTGCGCCCGTCAAACTTTTTGATGACGCTGAGGACCAGGCGCAGGTTGCCCTGGATCAACGTCTGCCGGGCGCTCTCGCTGCCCGCCTTGGCTTCTATAAACAGCGCCTTGGCCTCGTCCCGGCTCAGGACGGGCAGAGTGGACGTATTTACCCCGCTGATCTCGACTTTGCTCCATCGTGCCATGCTGCGTTCCCCGCTTTCCTTGTGCTAGTAGAAGTATCTCCGACAAGGAAAATCTTCATGCAGGAAACGCAGTCCTTTATTTTTTATCGTGCGGCAGATTTCGATGGATTGTACGGAATCACACAACGCCTTTCCCTATGACCTTCCCGGTGGGTCGGTGCAGAAGCAGTGCTCGAAGTGTAGCACGAAGCGAAAGGTCATCCCAGAAGGCTCCCACTTCAAGCCCCCTATCGGCAAACAGTCCGTCAGCAACCTTGGATGTGAATACTGATGTTCTATTATTATTGCAAGAAAAACCTCACCGAGCTAACGGTGAGGTTTAGTAGGGGGTTATACATGATTTTAGAGTTTGAGGAAATTGGGAGGATTGATGTGGAAGAAGTGTTCTACAAAGATGGAGATTATATCTTATCCGGAAGGGATAAGCGGAAGGTTGAACGTAAACTATGGGTACATATCGCTCTTTCGCTTATGCCGTTTGTTTCTCTGCCTTCTTCCGCTCCGGCAGCTGCGCCAGAATAATGGCCACGAACATCAGCACACAGCCCAGGATCTCCCGCCCGGACATGCCCTGGTGCAGGAACAGCCAACCGGCCAGCACGGACATAACGGACTCCAGGCTGAGGATCAGGCTGGCGATGGTGGGGTTGACGCCCTTCTGCCCGACGATCTGGAGGGTATAGCCCACGCCGGAGGACAGGATACCAGCGTACAGAATGGGTGCCCAGGACTGGAACACGTCGCCGGCCGCCGGCACGCCCTCTGCGCCCAGCATGCAGACCATGGAGAAAAGGCTCGCCACGAAGAACTGGATGCAGGACATCTGTACCCCGTCCACTTTCGGGCTGAAATGGTCAATGACCATGATGTGACCGGAGAAAGCCAGGGCGCACAGCAGCACCAGCAGGTCGCCCTTCTGGAGCTGGAGGGAGCCGCTCATACACAGCAGATACAGGCCGAACATGGCGACGACCACGCTGATCCAGAGCTTCACGCCCACTTTTTTGTGAAAAAACAGGCCCAGAATGGGGACGATGACGATGTACATGGCGGTGATGAAGCCCGCCTTGCCCACGGTGGTGTACTGCATCCCCACCTGCTGTAAACAGGAGGCCACCCCCAGGGCCAGGCCGCAGCACAGGCCGCCGATGAGCAGCGTCTTGCGGTTGGCCCGCTCTTCCGCTTTCCGCTCCGCGCTTTTGAAGCGACCGAAAAACAGAAGGACGGGGATGAGCGCCACGCCGCCCACGAAGGACCGGATGGCGTTGAAGGCAAAGGGACCGAGATGGTCCATCCCCACTGCCTGCGCCACGAAGCCTGTCCCCCAGATCATGGAGGCCAGGAGCAGCAGGCAGAGGTTTTTTGCAGGAAAATGCTTCATAGGTGTTGCTTCTCTCTCTTGCTTTGTTTCAAAATTCTCGCTTTATTTTTTCGCAATGATCTCGGTTTGCGATTTATAAATGTGGTAGGGCGGGATGGTCCCCCGGACGCTGGAGGTGGGGTAGACGTTGCTGTGGGGGCCAATGACCGTGCCGGGGTTCAGCACGCTGTTGCAGCCCACCTCAACGTAGCTGCCCAAGATCGCGCCAACTTTTTTCCGCTGGGTGGGCATCCGCTCCTCCCCTTCCCGGATGACGACGAGGGTCTTGTCGCTCTTGACGTTGGAGGTGATGGAGCCTGCGCCCATGTGGGCGTGGCCGCCTAGAATCGAGTCGCCGACATAATTATAGTGAGGGGTCTGAACGTAGTCAAAGAGGACCACGTTCTTCAGCTCCACGGAGTTGCCCACCACGGCCTTTTTGCCGACGATGGCGCTGCCGCGGATGAAGGCGCAGTGCCGGATCTCCGCCTCATGGTCGATGATGCAGGGGCCGCCGAGGTAGGCCGAGGGAAACACCTTGGCATCTTTTGCGATCCAGACATCTTCGCTGGGGTGATCGTATTCCTCCAGGGACAGGGTCGCCCCCAGGGTCTTGATGTAATCGCTCAGCTCACCCAGGACTTCCCAGGCATAGGTCTTGCCCTCAAACAGGGGGGCAGCGATGGTGTCGTTCAGGTCGAACAGATCTTTGATCGTCAGCATGGCTTACTTCACCTCCGCCACCAGACCGCGCTGGTGCATCACGTCGATGACGGCGTCCACGTTTTCCTCGCACAGCTCGTTGGTAGGGGCCTCGACCATCACGCGGAGGACAGGCTCGGTGCCGCTCTTCCGCAGCAGGATACGGCCCTGGTCGCCCAGCTTTTCAGCCACTTCCCGCACGGCATTCTGCACGGCGAAGTCGTTCAGGGCGCGGTCCTTGTCCTGAACGCGGACGTTTTTCAGCACCTGGGGATAAATTTTCAGGTCCTGGGTCAGCTTGGACAGGGGCATCTTCTTGCTCAGCATGGCCTGCATGATCTTGATGGCGGTCAAAATGCCGTCGCCGGTGTTGGCGTACTTGCCAAAAATGATGTGGCCGGACTGCTCGCCGCCGATGAGGTGGCCGTTGGCCCGCATGTTTTCGTAGACATATTTGTCGCCCACGTCGGTCTTTTCATAGTCGATCCCCAGCGCATCCAGGGCCTTGTAGAGGCCGAAGTTGGACATGATGGTGGTGACGATGGTGTTGTTGGCCAGCTTCTCCCGCTCCTTCATGTACGCCCCGTACAGATAGAGGATGCCGTCGCCGTCCACCAGGTTGCCCTTCTCGTCCACGGCCAGGCAGCGGTCGGCGTCGCCGTCAAAGGCGAAGCCGATGTCCATGTGGTTGGCCTTGACGTATGCCTGGAGCTGCTCGATGTGGGTAGAGCCGCAGCCCTCATTGATGTTGATGCCGTCGGGTTTATTATTGATGACATGCGTCTCGGCCCCCAGAGCCTCAAAGACATTCTCGGCGATCATCCAAGCGCTGCCGTTGGCGCAGTCCAGGGCCACCTTCATGTCCTTGTAGGAGTGGGTGGCCAGGCTGATGAGGTAGCCGATGTAGCGGTTCCGGCCGGAGGCGTAGTCGATGACCCGGCCGATGTCCGCGCCGGTGGCATAGGGCAGGTTTTCCTTGCTGTCGAGATAGGCCTCGATCTTGTCAATGACCTCCTGCTCCATCTTTTCGCCGTGGCGGTTGATGAGCTTGATGCCGTTGTCATGGAAGGGGTTGTGGCTGGCAGAGATCATGATGCCGCAGTCAAACTCGTCCACCTTGGAGATGTAAGACACGCTGGGCGTGGTGGTGACGTGCATCAGGCAGGCGTCCGCACCGGAGGCCGTGATGCCGGCGGCCAAGGCGCACTCAAACATATAGCTGGACCGGCGGGTGTCTTTTCCGATCACGATCTGGCCCTTGTGGTCCCGGCTGTAGTACCAGCCCAGGAAGCGGCCCACTTGAAACGCGTGGTCCACGGTGAGGGTCACGTTGGCCTCGCCGCGAAAACCGTCCGTACCAAAATATTTCGACATAGTCGATCACTCCAAATTCATAATTCATAGCTGAGAATTTGCATGGTTCGTTCTCAAAGAAACACGCAGGCAAGCTCCTGCGTAGAGTATCATTATACAACGTCCGCCGCGTCTCTGTCAATTCTAGGTTTCCGGTCCAGGTTTCCGGATAGAACAAAAGAGACAACCGAAGTGGTTGTCTCTTTTGTGTTGGCGTTACCTATTTTTCCGGCCCGTCTCCAGGCAAGTATCTTCGGCGCA
>SFHQ01000063.1 GCA_004556345.1 Clostridiales bacterium
GCTGCACAGCGACTGCGATGTGCATTGCGTATTCTATCTATCATGACACAGAGCTCAGCCCTAATAATGTTGCATGGAGCAGCGGCGGCACGAAATGGGAATACTGCACCCGCTATTCCGATGGCGAGAGAACATATCGGGGGAACACATTCACTCAAGCGGAAGCGCTGAAAGCTGCCTATGACTGCATCCTGAGCAGCAAAATGCCGATGATCGTTGGCGTAAACGGCTATAGCTCAGACCATGTTGTCACCATTGTTGGTGTCGCCCAGGATGCAAACCGGAGCAGCTTGACGCGCAATGATTTTCTTATCGTCGATCCATATGGCGGAGCGATTCGCACGCTTGCCTATTTCAGTTCTCTCGATTGTGAGTGGGCGCTCAGGGTTCCGATCTGAGACAACTCCAGATAACCGTTCCTGCTTTTGCTGTGGCAGAAGGCAGCGGCCCACTTTACAATCCCCACAGAATCAGGTATAATCTTTTGTATTTGGTAAAAAGAACAAGGGGGGAGTCGAACGCATGGAAAAGCCAGTCATTATCTCCATCAAATCGACCCAAAATATGGATGGGCAGGAAGATACCATTGAGCTGGTGACCCAGGGGGTCCTCCGGCACAGCGAGGAGGAGGGCTTTGCCCTGGTCTATCCCGAAAGCGAGCTGACCGGCCTGGAGGGGACCCTCACCACCTTTCGCATCGCCCCCGACCGGATCACCCTCCTGCGGGAGGGGACCATCAACTCCGAGATGATCTTCGAGGAGGGGCAGAAGCATTTCTCCCTCTATGAGACGCCCTTCGGCGGCCTCATGCTGGGCGTGAACACCCACCGGGCCAAGGCCCGCATCGGGGAGGGCGGCGGCAGCCTCTCCATCCGCTACGCCCTGGAGGCGGACAGCCAGCTCATCGGGGAAAACGCCTTTGAGATCCAAGTAACTGAACCCACCCTGGACCAGCGGGCACCCCTGGACCAGGCACTTTGAACAAGAAAGAAAAGGTGACACAAGCGTTATGGCGAATTTGATTCAATCGGCAAAAGCTCAGGTCAGCCAGCTGACCGCCCAGGCCTACGAGGCGGCCGTTGCGGCCGGGGTCCTCCCCGCCGGGGTAGAGCTGAAAGGCTCCGTGGAGATCCCCAAGGACCCCCAGAACGGCGACTACGCCTCCTCCGTGGCCATGGCCGGGGCCAAGGCCATGAAGATGGCCCCCCGCGCCATTGCCCAGGCCCTGGTGGACCACATGGATCTCGCCGGCACCATCTTCTCCTCCGTGGAGATCGCCGGCCCCGGCTTCCTGAACTTCCGCCTGGGCCACAAGTGGTACGGCGACGTGCTGGCCGAGATCGAGAAGGAAGGCCCCCTCTACGGCCAGAGCGACGAGGGCCACGGGGAAAAAGTGATGGTGGAGTTCGTCTCCGCCAACCCCACCGGCCCCATGCACATGGGCAACGCCCGCGGCGGCGTGCTGGGCGACACCCTGGCCAACATCCTCCGGCGGGACGGCTGCGACACCTGGAAGGAGTTCTACGTCAACGACGCCGGCAACCAGATCCATAAGTTCGCCGTCTCCATCGAGGCCCGCTACTTCCAGATCCTCAAGGGCGAGGACGCCGTCCCCTTCCCGGAGGACGGCTACCACGGCGACGACATCAAGGAGCTGGCCCAGGCCTTCTACGCCGCGCACGGCGACAGCTACGCGGACGCAGACGAGCAGACCCGTCTCGATGCCCTGGCCGCCTTCGGCCTCCGGACCAATATCCCCAAGATGAAGGCCGACCTGCTGCGCTACGGCATCGAGTATGACGAGTGGTTCTTCGAGTCCTCCCTGCACGAGTCCGGCTATGTGGCCGAGACCGTCGGCCTGCTGACCGAAAAGGGCTGGACCTACGAGAAGGACGGCGCCCTGTGGCTCAACACCACCCAGCTCTTAAAAAACAAGTACCTGGCCGAGGGCAAGAGCCAGAAGCAGGTGGACAAACTGGACCTGAAGGACGACGTGCTCTGCCGCGCCAATGGCTTCTACACCTACTTCGCCGCCGACATCGCCTACCACCGCAACAAGCTGGAGGTCCGCGGCTTTGACAAGACTGTGGACGTCTGGGGCGCCGACCACCACGGCCATGTGGCCCGCCTGCAAGCGGCCCTGGACGGCCTGGGTCTGGACGGCTCCCACCGCCTGATCGTGGTGCTCATGCAGCTGGTGAACCTGCTCCAGGACGGTCAGCCCGTCCGCATGTCCAAGCGCTCCGGCAAGGCCATTGCCCTGCACGACCTGCTGGATGAGGTCAGCGTGGACGCCGCCCGGTACTTCTTCAACTCCCGCTCCGCCACCAGCCCCGTCGATTTCGACCTGGACCTGGCCGTCCGGGAGGACAGCGAGAACCCTGTGTATTATGTCCAGTATGCCCACGCCCGCATCTGCACCCTGATCCACCGCCTGGCGGAGGAAGGCCACGCCGTCCCCAAGGCCGCCGACACCCACGCCGAGCTCATGACCACCGAGGAGGAGACGACCCTCATCCGCACCCTGGCCCGTCTGCCGGAGGAGATCCACGCCGCCGCCCGCGACTATGATCCCTCCCGCATCAACCGCTACCTCACCGAGCTGGCCGGGGATTTCCACCGCTTCTACGGGGCCTGCCGCATCAAGGGCGAGGAGCCTGCGATCCTGGCCGCCCGCCTGAAGCTGGCCGACAGCGTCCGCTCCGTCCTGGCCAACGGCCTGGGCCTGCTGGGCGTGACCGCACCGGAGAAAATGTAATTCTTCCTATACAACCTATAAAATCATATAGAGAAACAGAAAGACACGCTGGACGATTCTTTGAGAGTTTGTCCGGCGTGTTTTTTAGAAGGAGAAAGAATTTGCAAAAAAAGTATGGATACATTCGGGTCAGCACACGGGAACAAAAAGAAGACCGGCAGATGACAGCCATGATAGACGTGGCGGTCCCTGCCGGTCATATTTATATGGATAAACAATCTGGAAAAGATTTTGAGCGTCCTCAATATCGTCGTTTGCTTCATCACCTGAAGCATGGAGACTTGCTGTATATCAAGAGTATTGACCGCCTGGGAAGAAACTATGAAGAGATCCAGGAACAGTGGCGGATGCTGACCAAGGAAAAGGGGATCGACATTGTTGTTTTGGATATGCCCTTATTGGACACCCGGCGGGGAAAGGACCTGATGGGGACTTTCCTCAGTGATATCGTCCTGCAAGTGCTCTCTTTTGTGGCAGAGAACGAGCGGGCCAACATCCGCCAGCGCCAAGCTGAAGGCATTGCCGCCGCCAAAGCAAGGGGCGTTCAATTTGGCCGCCCACCTCATCCTCTGCCAGAAAACTTCCATCAGATCCACCAAGATTGGCGTGCCAAGAAAATCAGCCTAAAGCAAGCCGCAGCCGCCTGCGGCATGGCTGAGGGAACGTTCTATGGTAAGGCAGTAAGGATAGAAAAAGGGGACAAAGATAACGATCAATAGGATTTGAAAAAGTGTACTTTTGCAAATCTATATGCTAAATGATTTCATGCCTATAATATCACACTTTTTTGCAGTATGCAAGAATTTTTTGTTGATTTGTGTCAATATTTCAGCGATTTGCAAAAGTACACATTTCAAAACTGATAAAAGAAAGGATGTGCCACAGTGAAGAGACGAGTAATAGCCAGCTTGTTAACATTAGTGTTGTGTCTCACCTTGTTGCCCGCACCGGCGTTTGCGGAAGAGATAGGAGGGACGACACCAGAACCGGCGGCAACCGATATCTATGTAAGCAGCACCGGCAACGATAATACCGGTACCGGTTCTACAGATAATCCCTACGCTACATTGGCGAAAGCGGTGGATGTCGCTGGTAGTGGTGCGACGATCTATGTCATGAGTAACCTGACTATGACTAAGTGCGCACGGTACTACGATAAAGACCTGACGATCACCAGCTTTGATCCCAATGCTCCTGTCACCATCTCCCGGGGGACGGAGTTTGACACGCAGGACGACCCCCGTAGCTGGTATAACCCCGCCCTCATTGAGGTGCAGACCGAGGGAAAGGCTGAAAGATGCGGCCTGACCCTTCATCACATTATTCTGGATGACAAGGACCTGCATAAGGGCTCCATCTTTGCCCAGGCCCCAAGCGGAAGCGAGACAGGTAAGATTGATAACAGAACTATCGTCCAGGACGCTATGATTGCCTCCAACGCTACAGTTCCCTGCACCATCACTCTGGGCAAGGGTGCCGTCCTTTGCAACTTCGGCGGCATGTCTGCTGTCCGCGTGACCGAAAAGGCTAAGCTGGTCATGGAAAGCGGCAGTAAGATCGAGGATACCAAGGTGACTGATCGTGTGAAAGGTGATTCCGGTTCCGTGGGTCCTGCCGGTGCCATTTGGGTTCAGAATGCTTCCGTTGAGATGAAGGCGGGTTCTGAGATCAGCAATATAATCGGCCGGGCGGTCTATGTGGATGGCGGCACAGCCGAGATCGATGGCACCATTTCCGGGATCAAGGGCGATGCGGATATGTGGCAGAACGATAAAGAAATAACCGGCACAGCCATTCACCTGCGCAATA
>SFHQ01000064.1 GCA_004556345.1 Clostridiales bacterium
TCACCGAGCACGACGTGCTAAAGGCTGGGCAGCCGATCTATCACATCGACCGCATGATCCAAGAAACCAGCGCATCGTTTGGGGACGGTTCGCATATCCTGTATGTGAATGCCCAAATCAAAGACAACACAGCGCTAGGTCAGCTGATGCATGATTTTGCCTGTACAAAAGCAGAAGAAATGCACTATCCGATCTTAGCCAAACGAGTCCGTTATTTTAAAGAAGAACAGGAAGGGGTTGCGACCATGAGCAGAATTTTTGAAGAGATCAAACGAGAAGCTGCACAGGAAGCAGCACGAAAAACAGCGCGTGAAAAATCGATCCAAGTTGCACGCCGTATGCTGATGATGGGAAAGTACAGCTACGAAGAAATTTCTGCCATATCGGATTTGACCATGGACGAAGTCAAGGCTCTGGACGAGGGAAAGCCCGCCTGACACAGAACACACCAAAACGAGAGGACAGCACAGATGGTTGTCCTCTCGTTTTTTGTTGCGTTACTGTTCCAAAGCCACCCTCGCCTGCAAGACTTTTTTCTTTACGACCACATAGGCCACGGCCAGCGCCGCCGAGGCGGCGATCCAACTGGCCGGGTAGACCAGCAAGAGCCCCAAAAACGTCGGGGACAGAGGGAAAATCAACTTGATCCACAAAATACGCAGGCCGCAGATAAAGGCCGCGCAGAGGATCGTTGGGACCAGGGAATAGCCCAGGCCCCGCAAAGTCCCGGAGAGGATCTCGATGATGGTATTGAATCCCTCGAAGGGCAGGATCCATTTCATCCGGGTCAGGGCCAGGAGCGCAATGGCCCCGTCCGTCGTATACAGGCCCGCAAAGCCCAGGCCGAAGGCCACGAGAAGGAGGGAAAACGCCTCTCCCAGACCAACACCCAGCAGCAGACACCACTTTGTCGCCTGGCGGCAGCGGGTGAGATTGCCCGCCCCGTAATTCTGTCCGGTAAAGGTCATGCTGGCCTGGCCAAAGCTGTTGACCAGGTAGTAGACGAAGATCTCTGCCGTCACACCGATGGTGGAGGCCGCCACCACCTGGGAGCCAAGGCGGTTGAAGCCCGTTTGGATGATGACGTTGGCAATATTGAACATCATGCCCTGCACCGCCGCGGGGATGCCGGTGTAAAGAATGGCCCCGGCCAGCTTCCGGTCCAGCTTGAGCTGAGAAAGCTCCACGCGGACCGGCCCCGTCTCCCGGCGGAGATAGTGAAAGAGCATCCCGGCCCCCACCACGTCTGCCAGCACCGTGGCGATGGCCACACCCGCCACGTCCAGCTGAAAGCCGATGACGAAGACCAGATTGAGCACAACGTTCACTGCCCCGGAAAAAATCAGGCAGAACAAAGGCCGTCGGGTGTCGCCGTTGGCCCGTAAAATCGACGCCTCAAAATTATAAATCGTCTGGAAGAAAACGCCCAGCATGTAAATTCTCAGATACTTCCCCGCCAGCCCGATGATGTCCGACGGCGTATCCATGATCTCCAGCAAAGGCAGGGCGATGCATTCCCCCAGCACCAGCAAGATCGCCCCGCACCAAAGCGATAAAATCAGCGCCGTATGCACCGCCTGTTTGGCGCGTTTCTCGTCGCTGGCCCCGATGGACCGGGCGATGACGACGTTGGCACCCACGGCCAGGCCGGTGATGATGGTGATGAACAGATTGACGACGGAGCTGGTGCTGCCCACCGCCGCCAGGGCCAGATCTTTTTGGGCCGAGAACCGGCCCACCACCGCCACATCCGCCGAGTTGAACAGCTGCTGGAGCATACTCGTGGCGGCAATGGGTAGGGAGAAAAAGAGGATCTGTTTCCACAGTGTCCCCTGTCGTAAATCGTTGCGCGTGTTTGTCATCCCCTTAATGGTTTGCTAAAATAGTCTGGTAAGCCTCCGGGTCCGTGTCCCCCTCGGTGCTGATGAGCAAGACCACAGAAGTTTCGTCCAGCCCCATCTTCTCCCGCAGGTCGGCCAGGGCCGGGCGGGTGCAGAGGCGGTGGAGCAGGCCTGCCGTCACGGCCCCGCTCTCACCGGAGATCACTTTTGGGTCCTCCCCCACAGGGCGGCCCAGGAGACGCATCCCCTCCTCTGTCACGGCGTCCGGGCAGGCAAAATACCAGCTGGCCAAGTCCCGCAGGACGGGCCAGGTGATCATACACGGCTCACCGCAGTTGAGCCCTGCCATGATGGTCTGTTTTTCCGCAAGATAGGGGTGTGCTGCTCCGTCCCCGGCCTGGACCGAGGCAAAGATGCAGGGGATCTTCTCCGGCTCGACCACGGCAAACTTGGGCGCGTTCTCCCCGTAGTGGTCGGCCAGATACGCCAGCACGCCCCCGGCCATGGCCCCGACGCCCGCCTGCAAAAAGACATGGGTCGGCGCACTGACCCCAGCCTCCGCCAGCTGCTCCACAGCTTCCCGCGCCAGGGTGGTGTAGCCCTGGACGATCCAGCCGGGCACGTCCTCATAGCCCGGCCAGCTGGTGTCCTGGATCAGCAGCCAGCCCTGTTCCTCCGCCTGCTTCGCGGCATACCGCACAGCATCGTCATAGGGCAGAGGCAGGATGGTGGCCTCGACTGCGCCCACATCTAAAATAGCCTGCGCCCGCGCCTGGGCTGAGCCCTTGGGGAGGAACACATGGGCCTCACACCCCAGCCGGTGCGCGGCCCAGGCGACCCCGCGGCCGTGGTTCCCGTCCGTGGTGGTAACAAAGACGAGCTTGTGCAAGCGCTCCTGTAACTCCGGCTCCTGCAGCTCAGAAAAGGCGATGTCCTCCGGCAGGCCCAAGGCCTGGGCCGCCGCGCGGCTGAGGGCATAGATGCCGCCCAGGCCCTTGAAGGCGTTCAGGCCGAAGCGGTAGGACTCGTCCTTAACAAAGATCTTCCCTACCCCAAGGTCCTTCGCCAGGCCGTCCAGCGCCCGCAGAGGGGTGGGGGCGTAGTCGGTCAGGGTATGGTGAAAGCGCCAGGCTCCCTCGGTGGCCGCCGCCCGCAGATAGGCAGGCACCTCTCCGTGAGGGCACTGCTTAATGGCCCGCAGGCCGTCCTGTTGCAAGATCGTCACAATATCTCTCCTAATTTAGAAATCTGATCCGGTCCTCCGGCAGCATAGCGGGGACAGGGCAGAGCCATTATAGCTTGAACGGTTTCTTTTTTCAATAGGTGATCCCTCCGGAAATTCTATTACGGCAAACAGCTCCACCGCCCAGCGCTGCAAACGCCGGGTCGGTGGAGCTGCTATGTAGTCTTCTCGTTCTGGTTGGTCTTACTTGCCCTGCTGGGCGCGATACAGGAACGTCACGATCTGCGCTCTCGTGCAGTCGCTGCCGGTCCCGAAGAGCGCCTGGCTGATGCCGTTGGTCACGCCGTTCTGCGCGGCCCAGGCCACGGCGCGGGCGTAGTAGGCGTCCGCCCCCACGTCCTCAAAGGCGCTGCCGCCGCTGACCGCAGGCGAACCCGCTGCACGCCACAGGAACGTCACCGCCTGTTCCCGTGTGCAAGTCGCGTCAGGGCTGAACTGGTCCGCACTGGTGCCGGTCGTGATCCCCTCGCTCAGCGCCCAGCGGACAGCCTCGGCATAATACGCATCCCCGGCCACGTCGCTCAGGTCCATCGCGTAGTTCACCACCGGCGACCCCGCCGCGCGCCACAGGAAGGTCACGATCTGCGCCCGTGTGCAGGGGTCCTCAGGACTGAACGTCTCGGCAGAGGTCCCGTTCGTAATGCCCTTGCCGACCGCCCACTGGACGGCGTCATAGAAATAATCGCCCGTCTTGACGTCCACAAACGCCTGGCTCGGCGTCTGCTTAACAAAGCTGGGCGTGATCTCCACCTTGCCCGTCGGCATCACAAAGGTATACTCCGTGTCGCTCTTCTTGGTCAGCGCCACATCCTTGCCGTCCTTGTCCGTCACCGTCAGCTCATCCAGCACATACCCAGCGTCCGGCGTGACCGTGATCGTCACGATACTCCCCCGCTTCGCGCTTGTGGAACTGATGTTCACAGAGCCGTTTTCCGTCTTGTCGGGGGTGGTAATACTGTAGCTAGGTCTGGAGGAGCTGCTAGAAGAAGGCTTCTTGACCAGCGCTGCGATGGCGTCTTCAATGGCTTTTGCCATTGCATCGACTTCGGACTGTTCGGTGATGTTTTTATCACGAACAACATCAGCAATGGCCTTTTCCACAGCGGAAAAATCCTGATAGCTGTTCTTGTTCAGTGCATTTGCCTTGGCTATGGCTGCCTCTACTGCACTGTAATCTGCCGGGCTATCCTTAAACCTCGGATAATTGTGTGCCTGCGCAAACGCATTGCCCAGCAAACCTGCCACTGTGCCATTTGTAAAATCTTTTTCCGTCTTTTCAACGGCCGCACCAATTCTTTCCGTCGTTCCGCAAGCACCAAAGTAACAATTCGTAGCATCAATCGGCGGATTTCCGTTCCACAGGTCGCCCGCAAAAACGCCGGTTTTCTGAAGAACTGTCTGTGCGAGGCTTCCTGCAGTAGACAGGGTTGCCCCGTACACATAGCAGTTCACGACGGTTAATGCGTTT
>SFHQ01000065.1 GCA_004556345.1 Clostridiales bacterium
CCAGATTCAAAGTCCTCATCAATCAGCTGTTCTGTGTCAGCAGAGCCGCCGAAAGTTACTTCGATCGTATGGTTCTCCGTAACCTTTCTGAAGGTATAGGTCGTGGGCGTACCAACAGAAGTACCGTCCACCTTCACGTCAGAGATAAACCGTCCTGCATCGGGCGTGATGGTAAAGGTCCGGCTCTTGCCGTCCGTGATCTGCACGGCACCGGAAGGATCAATAGAGCCGCCCTCGCCTGCTGTGGCGGTGATGGTGTGGATCTGGGAGGGATCCTCGACGTAGACCTGGATGTTATCCAGCCAGAGGGAGGTGCTGTCCTTGCCCTCGTAGACGAAGGCGAACTTGACGCTCTCGGCATTCTGGAACTTATCGGGGATGGTCACTTTGGCCTGGGTCTTTTCCCAAGCGCCGAACTCATTCTTCTGGTTCCAGTCCCACAGCTGCCAGATCTGCTCCCAGTTTGCGCCGTTGTCAGTGGAAGCCATGACCTTCAGGTTGTGGTGGTGGTTCGTAACACTCCAATAGTAGTTGGTGTAGAAGTCGAAGACGATACCTGCCTTGGTCGCCTGTGCGCTCAGGTCAATGGCAGGGCTGATGAGCCACTCGTTCTGCTGCTCGGTCTTGGAGAGATCGACCATGGCCATTTTAGAGCCGTACTCCGTGCCCTGATACCAAGTCTTCTCAGCCTGGCTCTCCAGGGTCCAGCCGTTGGCCGGGAAGCTGTTCTCCTCGAAGTCCTCAGTCAGCACCGTCTTGGTGGGAACGATCACTTCCGAAGCATCGGTGTTGCCCTCGGCCTTGATGGGGTAAACTTTCCGGTTGCAGGCATAGTCGTTGACCACAACTTTCAGGTTCTCGCCGAAGCCGGTGATGTCGTACTTGCACTCGGTGGTGGCCCCAGCGGTCGTCTCGGCCACGGGGAAGCCGGCCAGCTCCTTGCTCTCGGCGTTGTTGGAGATGGTCACGTTGGAGACAAACTGGTTGTCTGTGACCTTCAGGCTGACATAGTATTTGCCGTTCTCATTGGAAACCGTGATGTCCTTGGCCTCCGGCTCTTCCGTGTCGATGGTGATGGGGAAGGACCAAGAATCCTTAGCATTGTTGCTGCCGTTTCTCTCATACGCCAGTTCGCCGGTGATGGTCACGATGACCTTGGTGTTATTGGGCACTTTGGCGTAACCATCTTTTTTGGTGCCGTCCCAGGAGAACTTGTCATAATCAGAAGCACCGGCGGGGACGATCTGATAATAGTTGCTGCTGTAGACCGACTTGGTTTCGTAGTCTACTTTGTTGCTGTAATAGACGTCCCCTGTTTTGTCGTCTTTGATCTCATAGTTGAGGGCCTTGACGTTCCGCAGCAGACCGGTATAGACAAAGCTCAGGGTGTCCATGTAGTCATCCTCGTTGGGAGAGATGGCATTACGCTCCGAGGAATAGGGCTGTCCGTCGTGATAGGGGTTGTCGCCCAGGTAGGTGTTGACGGTGCCCTCCAGAGAGCTGGAAGCGGCGGTGTTGACATAAGCCTGGGACCAGTTGTTCTCCTTATCATTGAGCACGTCGCCGTAATCGGTGGCGTCGATGATGGGGGCCTTGGTCCAGTCACCGTAGAAGCCCATGTAGGGGATGGAGAGGGTGGGCTGGGTGTCAGATTCAGGGGTCAGGGTGACGAAGCCCTCGATGTAGGTCCCATTTTCAAAACCTTTGAGGTACTCCTTGTTAGCCTGGGTCAGGCTAACAGAGACAGAAACCGTTTCTGTCTCGCCGCCGGCTACGGTCACAGTCTTGGCATCGATCTTGCCCAGCAGGTAGGGCAGCTCCGTGACCTGATGCACGTCCTGGCCTTTGATCTGCTTGGTCACTTCCTGGGCGTCGGTCTGGATGTAACCACCGATGGTATAAGTCAGGGCTTCGTCGCTCAGGTTGTGGATCTCAAACTGGACCGTGTACTTACCGCTCTTTTGAACGTCATCACCCAACTCAACTTTGGGGCGGCCACCGCCTACGGCGGTCAGGTAAGCCTTGGTAGAGGTTGCGGCGGCGATGTTCACGCTGCCGGCGCCCTGCTTCCGGGGAGAATAGGGGGCGGTGCCGGCCATGAGCAGGTCGGCGGTGCTCATGAGCAGGTTGCTGACCAAATTGGCCTTGTCGGTCTCGGTGAAAGCGTAGTTTTTCTGCTCCACATACTGCTTCACCAGGGCCATGGCACCGGAGACGAAGGGGGCGGACATCGACGTACCACTCTTCGTGGTGTAGCCGCTACCGGTCGTGGCCGACTTGATGTTGCCGCCGGGGGCCGTGAGATCCGGCTTGAGCGTCAGCTCCGGCGTAACGCCCCAGGAGGAGAAGTCAGACATTTCCCCGGAGGTGGGGTTGTCCACCTTGCCGTAGGAAGCGGAAACCGTCAGCTTACGATTTCCTTCTGCCACTGCCGCCAACGCCTTGCCGTCGGCCTGGGAGATGAACGCGCTGGGCAAGTCGTAGTTGTCCATCTGCATGTACAGCATACCAGGCTCGTTATTGTACACCAGAATACCTGCTGCACCAGCGGCCTTCGCTGCTTCTTTCTTTGTGTTATACTCTACGGAGCCACGGGACACCAGAGCGATCTTGCCCTTGACATTCAGGCCGTCGTAGTCCTTCGTTTCACCTGCATTGGGCACGACCACGTATTCCAGCTCCTTACCCGCCAGGGAACGGAAGCTGGGAGAATCGTCTTTCACGTTCTCTACGGTCTTGTCTTCCACAGTGTCGTTGAAGGCAACCTTGCGCTCCCCTACCGTCAGATAGCAGGAGTCAATGCTGTCGGCTTTCTCCACGCTGGCGATGGACAGTGGCTCGCTGTAGCTGGAAGGGCTGGCGACGGTGCCATAGTCCGGGTTCTGGGTCAGGGCGTGGCCCTTGCCGATGCGGGTCCCCAGAGCGGCGCTGTACTCGTTGCCGGCGGAGATGGAGAGCATCACGCCGCTGCTGGCGATGTTTTCCAGCACCTCTGCCACACCTTCTTCCCCCTCCGGGGTGCTGAAGCCGCAGGTGGAGCCTAAGCTCATGTTGATGACGTCCGCACCCAGGGCCACGGCGTCGTCGGCAGCGGCGAGGATATCGGCCCAGGTAGCCCCGTTGGAGCCGCTGGAACTAAAGACCTTCATGGCCAGGATCTGGGCCTGCGGTGCCACGCCGACCACATCGGCCACCACGCCCGCGTTGGCAGCGGCGATACCAGCAACGTGGGTGCCATGGTCGCCCGCACCATTGGGGGCAACGTCCAGGTCGTTGTCTGCGTAGTCAAAGGCAAAGGGGACCTTGGCCGTCTTGTAAACCTGGCTGGCGGTGATGCCGGACTTTTTCTCCTCCGCTTTCAGGTTCTTGCTCGCCAGAACATTTTCAATGTCCTTTTTCGCCAAAGCCGGGGCGGTAGGTGCCTGCGTAAACAGCGGGTGGCTGATCTCCAGGCCACTGTCCACGATGGCGATGACCATGCCCTCGCCCTGGTAGCCGGAGGTGTTCTCCAGGCCGCCCAGCTCGGTCATGGTCGTGGGCATATCCGGGGCGACCTTGAAGACTGGGGCGGCGTAGGCCGCGGCCACGCCGGGGAGCTGGCGAATTTCTTCCAGCTTACCATAGGGGACCACGGCGGCGAAGCCGTTTTCCACGGTGGTGTAGCTATGGAGAACTTCTAGCTTCTCCCCGTCCAGCACGTTCTTGCTGATCTCGTTCTGAATGCTTTTCTGCTGGAAACGCGCCAAGGGGCTGATCTTTTTCTCCAGCACGATGATGGCGGTCACTTCCTCGTCCGGGCTGATCTCCTCCTCAGACTGCACGACCTCCGGTCCGCTGTCTTTGAGGGATTCCGGCCGGTACGCAGAGGTACCAGTGGCAGGGGGTTCCTTGGACTGGGCATCCACAGCCCCTGCGGTGGGAATGCACGGCAGCAGCATCGCTGCTGCCAGTACGCTGGCGATCCATCGTTTCATTCCATCTGTCCTTTCTCTGGGTAATTTCTCTCAGGTTAGTCTACGCTAACCTTCTATCCAGTGTAACAGAAGAAAAAACAAACCGTCAATTCTCGATCCAAACAGTTAACTAACACTAACTCTCAAGAATTTCTATCAATCCCACAAGCAAGCTTAGTTTTTCAGCAAAGCCTCGTCCTTCTCGTACCAGTTGGTTTTTCACAAAAACAGACCCCTTTTCTCTTTTATATCGCAAGAGAAGAGGGGTCTGTTAAACTTGATATTTATTTCATTTTGACGAGGCACCGCTTTTTATAAAACGCAATACCATAGCACAGGATCTCGTCATATTCATCCCGGAAATCTTCCGCGTATTGCCGCGCTTCGATCTGGCACAGTGCCGCATCACACGCCGCTGGAAGTTCCTCAGGAGACTTGGCCACCTTTGCCTCGAAGATCACAACACGAGAATTTTCCTCATCGTAAAC
>SFHQ01000032.1 GCA_004556345.1 Clostridiales bacterium
GAAGATACCAGCATAGAAGCCATCAGCGCAGACCCCGGAAAACCGAAGAAACAGTTGCCTAAGAATTTCCGGAAGTTCTTCTTCGTTGCAGCGGTCATCCTTTCTTTCGTTGCCGGATACCTGATCGGAGGCGCTTCTAACCAAGAGAAGATCGCGGATCAGAAGCGCGGCTTGGACGAACAGCTGAATACGATCGCTTCTTTGGAAGAACAGATTCAAGAACTCCAAAAAGCCGCTGAACCAGAAGCACTCCCAGACCCAGAGGACGACGAAGACGTTGCAGATCACGACGAATATGACGGTGATGATACCTACTCCGATGACTACTCTGATGAGGACGAACAGGCCTATGACGAACAGATCTATTATGATGATTGTGACACAGACTTTGATGACACTGAAGAAGACATCCTGGTCTATATCACAAATAGCGGCGAACGCTATCACCGTGCCACTTGTAGCTCGTTGAGCCACAGCAGCTATGAAGTTACACTTTCTGAGGCCATGGATGCAGGGTATACACCTTGCAAAAACTGCCATCCTCCAACCAAATGATGGGAAACCCGCCTATGCTTATAGAGAGAAAGAGAGGAAACTTATGTCTGCTGTCTCATGGTGCCGCGCCAACGCTATGCTGCTGATCGCTTTGTTGGCTGCCGGGATCACGGTTGCTTTTGTTCCGCCAGACAAGGGATATTGGGGATACTATGATGCCCGCACCCTGGCCTGCTTGTTCTGCGTACTGGCCGTGGTTTGCGCACTGCGGAACATGGATCTGTTTTCCGCGCTATCACAGCAGCTGGTGCAGCTGTTTCACACCACCCGTAGCGTCGTGACCGCCTTGGTCCTCATCACACTGGTTGGCTCCATGCTGCTGACCAACGACACCGCTCTGCTGACGTTTTTGCCATTGAGTTGGTTCGTTCTGCACGCTACCGGACAGGACAGGCACCTGGCGTTTACCTTTATCCTGCAAAACTGCGCCGCCAACTTTGGCGGAATGCTCACGCCCTTTGGCAACCCACAAAACCTTTACTTGTTCAGTTATTATCATATCGCCAGCACAGAGTTCATCGGCATCATGCTGCCGCCCTTTTTGCTGTCGATCGCCTTGATCCTGCTGTGCCGCTTCCTCGTCCCAAAGGATCCGCTGGCTGTTCCGGAGGAGCCAATCCGGCTAGACCAGAAGCGTGCCGTCGTCTATGCACTGCTCTTCTGCCTGGCTGTGGCGATGGTGCTGCGGGTCGTGCCGTATGGGGTGGGACTCGTCATCATCCCCGCCGTTCTGCTGGTGTTGGACCGAAATGCCCTTAAAAGTGTGGATTGGGGGCTGCTGCTCACGTTTGCCGCATTTTTTACGTTTTCCGGAAATCTAGCCCGGATCGACGCCGTACAGATGTTTTTCGCGCGTCTGCTATCCCACGGCACAATGCTCGTCTCAGCCCTGACCAGCCAGTTCATCAGCAACGTCCCCGCCGCCATTTTGCTCAGCCGTTTTACCCAGGATTACCAAGGTCTGCTCATCGGCGTCAACGTGGGCGGCGCCGGGACACTCATCGCTTCCCTAGCCAGCCTCATCACCTTTCGAGAGTTTGCCAAGCACAAGCCTGCGCAGACCGGGCGCTTCCTGCTGTTGTTTCTGGCGGTCAGCTTTGGGTTTTTGGCGGTTCTGTTGGGGGCAATGTCCCTGCTTGGGCAAGCCTGAGGATCCTCTTTCCCCCAAAGCGATCGTTTTCTCTTTTTCTAGACAGACGTCCCAAAATATGTTATTCTAAAAATATCCCAGAATATCAACAGAGAAAGGACGGATCAAACATGCGAAAACGATTCCTTTGCCTGCTCCTCACACTGCTTTTGTGCCTGAGCTTGGCCCCTGTCAGCCAGGCAGCAGGCGGCTCGGCCTATGACCGGCCGGGGCAAAAGCTGGCAGCCCTGACCTTTGATGACGGTCCGGGGCCCTACTCAGACCGGATCATGGACACCTTAGCCGCCCACGGGGCAAAGGCCACGTTTTTTATGAACGGCTATAAAGTCAGGACCTATGCCAAGCAGATCCAGCGCATGGTCGCTGAGGGCCATCAAATCGCCAATCATACCTATAATCATCCGGTCCTGGCCTCATCCTCTGCCACAAAGGTCCGCAATGAGATCACAGGGACCGCCAACGCCCTGACTGAGGTCACAGGACTGACCGGGACAGGAGACACCGGCTTCTACCTCCGCCCGCCCTATGGCAGCTGGAACAACACGACCCTAAGCTTGGCCGGGGTCCCGGTCATTTGGTGCACGGTAGACTCTGGGGACTGGAAGTATCAAGACGCCGCCCGGCTGACCAGCTACACCGGCACCGTCTTGCAGGATGGCGACATCGTCATCTTACATGAGATCCACAAAACGACCGCCCAGGGCTTGGATGCCCTGTTGACCAAGCTGGACAAACGCGGCTTTACCCTGGTCACATTGGAAGACCTTTTTTGGCGGCGTGGAATCACGCCCCAGGCCGGGAAAATCTATTACTCCGCCAAAAACACTGGGGTCAACCGTTGTGAGCGTGCCTTGTGGTTTGATGAAAGCAAGCTCAGCACGCACTGGGCCGCTGCCAGCATCGACTACGTCCGGCAAAAGGGCCTCATGCACAACAATCCATACGGCGAGTTCACCCCCAACTTCCCCTTGACCCGCGGGATGTTCGTCACCTGTCTGGGCCGTTTGGCTGGGGTCGAAGGTGACGCCGCTTCCACTGGCTACCGCGACCTCTCCGCCGGCCACTACGCTGCCCCCTATGCGGCCTGGGCTAAGGAAGCTGACATCATGCGCGGCCTGCCGGACGGACGGTTCGCCCCGGACGCCCCCATCACCCGCCAGGAATTGGCCACCGCGCTGGCTCGCTATGCAGCCCTGTGCGGCGCGGAGCGCGGGGACACCAGCGCACCAGTCTATAACGATCAGGCCGCCATCGCAGATTGGGCCAAGGACGGCGTAGCCCTATGTGGGCAGCTTGGCCTGCTGGTCGGTGCCAACGGCACCTTCTCCCCCACGGACACAGCGACCAGGGCCATGGGCGCGGTGATCCTCCAGCGGCTGGATGAAGCAGACCTGCGCCCCCAACCGGTCGAAAATGGTTCAAATATTTGAAAATACTGTGCGCAGGTCACAGTAAAACGCCATAAGTCTGGCTATACTAAAGCCAACAAAAACGGAAACACCAAAAGGAAGTGTTATTATGGCGATCACCACCATCAACCAGGAAAATTTTGAAACGAAGGTCACCCAGTCCTCCGCCCCCGTACTGCTGGACTTCTGGGCCGCCTGGTGCGGACCCTGCACGATGCTCTCCCCCGTGGTGGAAGAGCTGGCCCAGGAGCACCCGGAGATCTCCTTCGGCAAGGTCAACGTCGATGAGGTCCCTGAGCTGGCCCAGCGCTACCAGATCTCCGCCATCCCCACCCTGTTGCTGTTCAAGGACGGCCAGCCGGTGGACATGTCCGTGGGCGTGAAGTCTAAGGCTGAACTGGAAAACTTTTTGAAGTAAATCTATCCTCCTCAACATACAAAACAGGACGCGAGCTGTGCATCATCACACGCCTCGCGTCCTGTTTTTCTATTCTTTTTCTTCCGCTGGACACAGCGACTTGAAAAGGGCATTCCGTATCCAAAACAGCACCGCGCTGATCGAAATACCAACCAGTACCCCTGCAATCGCCAGGATCACAGTCACCGCAAAATGCTCTTTCCATAGCACCGGCAGAGCCATGACCGCCGCCAGGACGGTTCGCACCGTCCGTAGGTTCAGCAGTTCTTTTCGCCACGTTTCCCCCGCTCGACCCAGAGCTTCTACCAGATTCGTGAGGAGCTGGAAGTGGAAATAGAGCGCCGCCACTGCCAGCAATAAACTCAACAGCTGTAAAAGATAATGCTGGCTGTTGATCCCAATGAGCGTCAAGGCCCAGAACCACAGCTCCAAGGCCGCCAGTAAAATGCACAGCGGACCCAGCAGGCCCATGGCGGGCGACGCCTCCTTCAGCTCTTTGATGGCCTTACCCATCAGCAGATAACCGACCCAGCTGGGGATGAGATTCAAGCTACCTAAGTTGAGGTTAAAGTAGAGGAAGAGATAGCCCCAGGCGATCAAACCGATGGCGTGCGCCATTTTTTTACGCTCCATTTGTCGGCACCTCCTTTGCGCTCAGCGTTTCTTCTGTCACAGTACCTTGATCGTTCACAACAAAATGAAGCGTAATGGTTTTCGGCGGGGCATCCAGCCAAGGAGCAGAGTAATCTACTATGGTACCGTTCCAGTCATCCTCAATCGGACTTGTACTCCATGATAAGCCACTCGTGCTGGAACCTCCGCTGCTCTGGCAAGTCTTCACACTTTGGAGAAACTCCTGATAATATTCCGCGTCTGTTCCCGGATTTGGATCAATGGACAAACCAACTGCTTTCCAAGTGACGTTTTCCGGGAACGTGCCCTGTGCAAAATACTCATACGTCATCGTCTCAAACTGGATGTTTGGCTTTGCGGTTTTCCGAATGACAGTTGGGGTTCTCCAAAAATCATCCGGCTCTTCCAAGTTATCGACGGCACAGTAGCTCCGCAGTTCCACCGTCACCGTACCATAGGTCCCTTCTGCGGTATAGATGCGTTCCGCTGGGACCAAATTTCTATAATACATTCCTTCGGTTCGTTCCAGATAAATGACAGGTTCCCCGGTCTGCTCGACGATATAGCGCCCTCCCTCCTGTCTGACCAGGACTGGAAGTGTTACCTGACCGCCGCAGGCATCCATGTATTCCCTGTTAAAGTACATATACTGCTCCGTATCTGGCACACGCGATGCATACATCACCAGCAAGGCAGTGTAGCTTCCATCCGCCTGCTTCTGCAAATTCTGGACGGCAAAGTAGGCTGCTTGGTGGTCATAGATGATCTGGCCGTCCGTTCGGATCGTTACCGGCTCCTTCGCTGCTCGTCCAGAACTTTCCTGTGGATAGACGGTCATCGTTTTTCCGAACAGAGAGTAATGCTCATTGCGATCTGACATCGTTTCCAAGGCCGCTCGTTCTTTGTCCGACGAGGCCATCGAAAGATAGAGCAGGTTGTCGTTCATAATTCCCTTTGCGTAAGTATCCAGTGCCCCGGCGACTGTGGTGCAGTAGTTTAAATGTGCCGCCGCGATCTGCTGGCTGGTGTAGCTGGCATAGTTCAAGCTCTGTAAGCCTGCTTCCTTATCCACCATGCCCACCAGACAGCTGGCCGCCAGGACCACGACCACGCAGACGGAGGCCAGGGCCATGCCGCGGGGGTAGCGCTTGAAGCGGACGATGGCCTCGATGCGCTGGGCGATGTTCTTCCCGCCGTTGGAGAGGGACGTGGTGCCCACGGCGCGGGGGTACTTGTCGTTTGCCATGGCCAGGAGGGAGATGCC
Source organism: Clostridiales bacterium (assembly GCA_004556345.1). Classification (GTDB taxonomy): domain Bacteria; phylum Bacillota; class Clostridia; order Oscillospirales; family Oscillospiraceae; genus Evtepia. Next base: position 5,430 of record SFHQ01000032.1, read on the forward strand.
GTAATTGCGGCGGTCCTCCCCATGCAGGCGCTCTAAAACCCGCTGGTCGCAGAGGGATTCCATGTCGTTGCCCACTCGGTTGAGCAGGAGGCGGACAATGGGGTTGCACCAGTGCAGCGTCCGGCAGAAGCACCAGAAAACGTTTTGCAGGGCATCCTTATAGTTCAGATGGAGCAGCTCATGCAGGATCACATGGTCATCCAGCGCTTTCCCCTTCGGCAGGGCCAGCACCGGGCGGAACACCCCGCACACCATCGGGGACGGCAGGCCGGGCAGCTCGATGGCCCGGCAGGTCTTGCAGGCATACGTCTTGCCGATGCGTTCGATCTGCTCCTGCACGTCCGCCGGGACGGGCGTCCCCTGCCGCAGGAGCAGGCAGAGCCGGAGCCAGGAGATGAGATACCAGAGCAGCGTCACAACAACGCCCACCACATAGAGCAGGAACAGCCAGTCTGAGAGACTGACCGGAGCGCCCGTCAACCAGGGGATGGGGCTGGTCACTTGGGTGGCCTCATAGACATTGGTATAGGCTGAGGCCCAGTGCGGCTCAACCATCACCTTCGCCGTCTCCACCCACAAGGGCAGAGGGAGAAGCACATAATACTTCCCCGTATAGGCCGGAAGCAAGATCCGAAGGGCCAGCACCGCCCAGACCGCATACTGCCAGCGGGGGGAGAGCTTATCCTTCAGTAGCGTCTTGATGGCCAGCAGCAACAGGCCCACGCCCGTGACATACAGCGTTTGCAGCAGAAACGCCCATAGGTTCGTCATGCTTACACCTCCATGTCATCCAGCAGCTGGCGCAGGCGGTCCCGTTCCTCCGGGGTGATGTGGCTCTCCTTCAAAAAGGCGGCAATCAAGTCTCCCGTGGCCCCGCCGTAAATTTTATCCAAGAGCTGACTCCGGGCTTGGCGGGCACACAGCTCCCGGTCGATGGCCGCCGTGTAGCGGTGTGGGTCCTGGGTCCGGTCGATGGCGACTAAGCCCTTGCTCTCCATCCGGGTCAGGTAGGTGTGGACGGTATTTCTTCGCCAAGGGTGGGTGGGGACCAGGGCGGAGACAAGGTCCCCCAGCTCACAGGGACCGTCGGCCCAGAGCACCTCTAAAATGGCCCATTCGTTGTCGGTCAGCTTTACCATGGCGCTGCGCTCCTTTCTCATATTCCATTCTTTCCTTCTACTCATGTAGTACCTCTTGCAAGCCCATTGTACTACATGAGTAGAACCATTGTCAATCCTCTTTTTGGCCGTTTTTTGGGCAAAGATACCCAAAACGGCTGTTTTTTCCGGTCATGTTCCGTCAATAAAGGGAACTATCTCTTTCCCCTTGACAGGGTCCGTGGGCCGTGGTATTATCTAAACCAACAAACGAAGTAATTTAGTTGGTTATTTTCCTTGGAGGTCCAAACCGCTCCGAGAAAAGGCCAGAAAGGACCCTCCCATGCAACGACTAAAAACCTTATTCCCCGTTCTGGCCGCCGGAATCGCACTGGTGACAGACTGGGCCATCCCGGACTCGTCTCTCCACCCCGCCGCCAACCGGCCGTATTTTCTGTTGGTCATGGCGGTGGCACTGGCCCTCACTGCTGTGTTGTTTCTGGCAGGCTTTGCCGCCCCTGCCTTTCAGAAAAAGTACAGCGGGAAGGCCCCCTTTTACACCGGTATCCTTCTCTTTCTCTGTGTGCTGAACATCTTGACAGCGAAAACCGCCACCCTCCCCGTGCTCTACTTTCCCTCACTGGACCGGGTCTTCAGAGTCCTGGTGGAAGACGCTGCGTTTTTGGGCAAGTGCCTGCTCTACTCCCTGCGCCTGCAAGTGACCGGTTGGGTCAGCGGTGCGGTGGCCGGTGTGCTGACCGGCGTAGCCATTGGCTTCAGCAAGGGCGCACGGTACTGGATTTATCCTCTGGTCCGGGTGCTCGGCCCTATCCCCTCCACCGCCTGGATCCCCCTGGCAATGATCAGCTTCCCCACCGTCGTCTCCGCCAGCGCCTTTCTCATCGCCCTGGCCGTCTGGTTCCCCACCAGCGTGCTGACGGCCAGCGGCATCTCCAGCATTCCCAACGCCTACTTTGAAGCCGCTGCGACCCTGGGCGCTTCCAATCGCTACGCCCTCTGGAAGGTCGGCATCCCCGCCGCTATGCCCCACATGTTCCTGGGCCTGTTTAACGGCACCACCGCTTCCTTCATTACCCTCGTCACCGCCGAGATGATGGGCGCGAAATACGGCATCGGCTGGTATGTCAACTGGCAGAAGGATATGATGGCCTACGCCAACGTCTACGCCGGGCTGATCGTGATGAGCGTCATCTGCTACTGCATCATCACCCTGCTCTTCCGCGCCCGTGACCATGTGCTGGTCTGGCAGAAAGGAGTCATCAAATGGTAAACGGACTTTCTATCTCCGGGGTGAGCAAGCAGTTCACCAACCCACAGGGCGAGGTCATCACTGCCCTGTCCAATGTCGATCTGGACATCGCCCCCGGTTCTTTTATCTCCCTCATCGGCCCCTCCGGGTGCGGTAAATCCACCCTGTTGCGGCTCATCGCCGGGCTGATCCAGCCGGACAGCGGAACGCTGACTCTGGACGGCGCCCCCATCACCAAGCCGGGCAGCGACCGGGGCTTCATGTTCCAGGACCACACCCTCTTCCCTTGGCTGACCATTTATGACAACATCGCCTTTGGCCTGCGGGCACAGGGTGTCTTTCAGGAAAAAGAGGCCAGCGTAAAAGAGTTCATCGACCTGGTTGGCCTGACAGGATTTGAGAAATACTATCCCCACCAGCTCTCCGGCGGCATGTGCCAGAGGGCTTCCCTGGCCCGCGCCCTGGTCGGTCACCCCAAAGTGTTATTGCTGGACGAGCCCTTGGGCGCTCTGGACGCCTTCACCCGCATGAACATCCAGGACGAAATTTTACGCATCTGGAAAGAACACAGCATGACCATGATCATGGTCACACACGACGTAGACGAAGCCGTGTATCTTTCCAGCCGGGTTGTCGTGATGACGCCCCGGCCCGGACGCATCACCAAGATCGTCCCGGTGGAGCTGGCCCAGCCACGGGCCCGCAGCAGCCAGGACTTCTTGCATTACCGGGCGGAGATCCTCCGTCTGCTCCACTACGGCGGCACCATTCAGGAGCCGGACTACTACCTCTAAACGAAAGGCAGGTATCTCACCATGTATCCTTCCCGACTGCTTCGGCGATTGGTCCCAGTGCTTGCACTGGCTGCCCTGCTGCTGATGCTGGCCGCCTGCGGCGTCCAGAAAGGAGAACTCAACGACTGCTGTATGGCAGCTCCGGTGTCCCAGAGCACCATAACCTGATCCCCTTCCACCCCACCGCATCCAAGAAAAAGGAGAGACTCCCCATGAACCAGAAAAAACGTATCTTCCGCATCCTCCCCCTCTTCCTGCTGGCCACCCTGCTCTTTACCCTGGCCGCCTGCGGAAGCCAAGGCGGCGACACGTCCGCCGCTCCTTCCTCCGACAGCAGCTCCGGTGACAGCGGTTTGTATCACCTGCGCATCGCTTACTCTCCCTCCCTCTGCCAGGCTCCCCTGCACATAGCCGTGGAGAAGGGCTTCTTTGAAGCCGAAGGCATCGAACCTGAAAACATCCAGATCGACGCCGCCCATGTCCAGGAGGCCATTGGCGCCGATCAAGTAGACGTCGGCTTCGGTCTGATCGGCAAGTTCCTCCAGCCCGTGGAGAACGGCCTGCCCATCAAGTTCACCGCCGGCATCCACACTGGATGCGTCAAGATCGTCGCACCCAAGGACTCTGGCATCGAAAGTCCCGCTGACCTGAAGGGCAAGAAGATCGGCGTGTCCGGTCTGGCCGGAGCCGAGACCATCGTGGCCAAGCGCGTGCTGGCCAACGAGGGCATCTCGTTTGACGAGACAAATCCCGAAGCTGAGTTCGTGGTCTTCAATAAGAACGACCTGGGCCAGGCCCTGGAGAACGGGGCCATCGACGTGATCGCCATGAGCGACCCCATCGTATCTCAGTTTGTGCAGCAGTATGACTTGAACGTACTGGTCGATACCGCCACCTCTGAGGAATTCTCCAGCGAATATTGCTGCGCCTCCTTTGTCAGCAACAAGCTGGCCGAGGAGCACCCCGACATCGCCGCCGCCTTTACCCGCGCCGTGCTGAAGGCTTCCGTGTACGTCAACGAGCACCCAGAAGAAGCGGCAAAGATCCAGCTGGACAAGAAGTATGTCACCGGCGACCTGGAGTTCAACACCAGTTTGTTAAAGTCCTACAACTACATTCCCTCCGTGCAGGGCGGCTATGACGCCATCAAGCTCAGTGTGGAGCAGCTGGCCCAGATCGGCATCCTGAAAGAGGGCACTGACGCCCAGCAGTTCACCGACAACGTTTACGCCTTTTATGACGACGTACCCGACTCCTACACCGCCGCAGACATTGCGGACATAGCCTAAGCGAGGTGAGAGACCATGGCTGACACACAGATCTATACCTGCTCCGACTGCGCCGTCCTCTCCTGCAAAGCCAAGGACGAGGCCCACTACCCCGCCTTCTGCCTGACCGCCAAGCAGAATCAGGCGCGACTGGAGGAAGCCCTGAAAATTTATCAGGAGGACCCGGAACAGGGAAACATCGCCCGCGTCTCCGCCGGGATCGAGGGCGAGTTTTATGGCCGCCTGACCCGCGTGGAAGAAACCATTGAGTTCATCCGGCGCATGGGCTACCAAAAGATCGGCATCGCCTCCTGCGTGGGGCTGATGCCGGAGACGAGGATCTTTACCAAAATTCTCAAGGCCCTGGGCATCGAATATTACACCGTCGGCTGCAAGCTGGGTGCCGTGGATAAGACCGTCATCGGCATTCCCAACGAGAAGAAATTGAACGGCGGCTGCGGACACGAATCCATGTGCAACCCCATCCTCCAGGCCAAGGAGCTGGAGGCCCAGGGCACCGACTTCAACATCGTCATCGGCCTGTGCGTGGGCCACGACACCCTCTTCCTGCGCCATTCCCACGCCCCCACAACGGTGATGATTGTGAAAGACCGGGTCCTGGCCCACAACCCCGTTGCCGCCCTGTACACGGCCAACGGCATGTACTCCCGCTTTAAGAACATCTTACAGCGTTGACAGGCTCGGCAGAGTGTGCTATGATTCCCGGCAAGAATACTGTGTTGATCGCCCGACTGGTTTTCCGGTCGGGCGATCAGAGATGAGGAGATGTTTCCCCATGGGACCCAACACCGTTTCCCCCACCCAGAGCGGCGGTGCGCTCATCGCCATGAGCGGCGGGGTGGACAGTTCCATTGCTGCCTATCTGACCATGCAGACCGGCTGCCCCTGCCTTGGGGCCACCATGCGGCTGTATCGCAACGTCGACATCGGCAAAAACCCCCAGCGCACCTGCTGCGCCCAGAAGGACATCGACGATGCCAGCCAGGTCGCCTTTCAGCTGGACCTGCCTTATGAGGTCCTGGACCTGACAGCTCGGTTCCGGACAGAGGTTATGGATAAATTTGTCCGGACCTACGAAGCCGGGGGCACCCCCAACCCCTGCATCGACTGCAACCGCTCTCTCAAGTTTGATACGCTCTTAGCGCTGGCCCGTGAGAAGGGCCTCTCCGAGGTCGTCACCGGGCACTACGCCCGCATCGTCAAGGACGAGGCCAGCGGGCGCTATGTTCTGAAAAAGGCATTGGACGGGAGCAAGGATCAGAGCTACGTTCTCTATACCATGACCCAGGACCAGCTGGCCCACACCCGTTTCCCCCTGGGCGAGCGGCACAAGGACCAGATTCGAGAACTGGCGGCCGAGCTGGGCTTTCCCAATGCCCAGAAGCAGGACAGCCAGGATATCTGCTTCGTCCCGGACGGGGATTATGGTGCGTTTTTAGAAGCGTACACCGGAAAGACCTATCCCACCGGTGACTTTTTAGACGAGAATGGCCAGCCCGTGGGCACCCATCGGGGGGCCGTGCGCTATACCCTGGGCCAACGGAAGGGCTTGGGGCTGGCCATGGGGCACCCGGTCTATGTCTGCGGAAAGGATATGGCGGCCAATACCGTCTCCGTCGGTCCGGAGTCGTCGCTGTATCGCAAGACACTCATCGCTGACGGCGTGAATTGGATCGCCATTCCAGAGCTGACTGCTCCCCTGCGCTGCAAGGCCAAGACCCGCTATCGTCAGCAGGAGGAATGGGCCACCGTGATGCCCCTGGCGGACGGGAAGGTACAAGTAACATTTGACGAGCCGCAGCGGGCCATGACCGTCGGGCAGGCCGTGGTGCTCTATGATGGAGATACCGTGGTCGGCGGCGGGACCATTCTTTCCGTACCAGACGAAGAACAAGGAGAGACCCTATGAGTTGTTGTGAAAGTAGCTGCGGCGGCTGTCAGAAAAGCTGCTCCGGCTGTTCCCCCGCCCTCTATTTGACGGAGGCGGAATTGAAACTGCTTCGGCGGTTTGGAGAAACCCCTTTTCTCCCGGTGGCCCGACGGCCGGACGGTGAGACGCCGGTCTGTTTGGAAGAGGGCACCGGCGAACAGGAGACGGTTTCCAACGGGATCCTGGCCTTGGAACGCAAGGGGCTCATCGACCTGGACTACAACCTCCCCCTGCAAAACTTTGACTATGGCCCCTACGCCGCTTGGTCCCGTCAGGGCAGCATGGCTCTGACTGTGCGGGGGCAGGAGGTCTTGGACGTTTTGGAGATCCAGGGCGTGGAGAACGAGGATGAGGAATGAATCGCACCAGCAAATTTGACAAGGAAGCAACCCGAATCTGACAAAAAATCAGCGCCGGCGACAGAGTCACTCTGCCGCCGGGATTTTTTTGCCAAAACCCATTGACATTTACCTACCTGCGTGGTATCTTATTCCCACGTTAAAACCAACCAACCAAGTTGGTATTTATGTTAGGAGGGACCTTCCTTGATCGAGTTTACCCATGTATCCAAAGACTTTGGCTCCGGCGAGAAGATGGTCCGGGCCGTGCGGGATGTGTCGCTGACGATCCAGGACGGCGAGATCTTCGGCATCATCGGTTTTTCCGGTGCCGGCAAGTCCACCCTGGTCCGGTGCATCAATCTGCTGGAACGGCCCACCAACGGCACGGTGGTCGTAGACGGCAAGGAGATGACCGCTCTTTCCCCCAAGGAGCTGCGGCTGGCCCGCCGGAAGATCGGCATGATCTTCCAGCACTTCAATCTGATGCCCTCCCGGACGGTATTTGGCAACGTGGCGTATCCCCTGCAGGGGCAGGGTTTGAGCAAGCAGGCCATCCAGAATAAAGTGCGAAAGCTCCTGAAGCTGGTGGACATCGCCGACAAAGAGACGGCCTACCCCAGCCAGCTCTCCGGCGGCCAGAAGCAGCGCGTCGCCATCGCCCGCGCCCTGGCCAACGACCCGAAGGTCTTGCTCTGCGACGAGGCCACCTCCGCCCTGGACCCCCAGACGACGAAAGCCATCCTTACCTTATTAAAGGACTTGAACCAAAAGCTGAACCTGACCATCGTGATGATCACCCACGAAATGGCCGTGGTGAAAGAGATCTGCGACCACGTAGCCATCATGGAGCACGGGCAGGTGGTGGAGCAGGGTGAGGTCTTCTCTCTCTTCGCTGACCCCAAGCAGCCCATCACCCAGAACTTCATCCGCACCACCTCGAACCTACAAAAGATCGAGGAGCTCATCGCGGAGGGGTCCCCGGTGGTGCAGCTCCAGCCGGGAGAAGTGATCGTGCGGCTGTCGTACATTCAGAAAAACGTGTCGGAGCCGCTCATCTCCACCCTCTCCCAGCGCTTCCAAATTTCGCTCAACATCATCTTTGCAGATATTGAGATCGTTCAGGACGCCCCCATCGGCGGCACCGTCGCCATTTTGAGCGGCGAGCGGGAGCAAATCACAAAAGCCATGGAATATCTCATTGAGAAAAACGTCGGTGTGGAGGTGTTAAAAGATGCAAGAGTTACTCACTAAGCTCATCCCAAACGTCATGGATCGGCTGCCCACCTTTTTTGAGGCCATCGGTGACACCCTGCTCATGGTGGTCTGGTCGGGAGCCATCTCCTTCGTGCTGGGCCTGGCGCTGGGCGTGCTCATCACGGTGACGAAACCCGGCGGCATCTTGGAAAACAAAGTCGCCTATCAAATTTTAGATAAGGTCATCAGCCTGTTCCGCTCCATCCCCTTCATCATTCTGCTGACTTGGGTCATGCCGGTTTCTCGTGCCATCATGGGCACAGCTATTTATGTCCAGGGTGCCATCGTTCCCCTGGTGTTCGGGGCGGTCCCCTTCTTTGCCCGGCAAGTCCAGGGGGCCTTGGCGGAACTGGACCCCGGACTCATCGAAGCCGCGCTGGCCATGGGTTCCAGCCCCTGGGAGATCATCTTCCGGGTATATCTGAAGGAGAGCGTGGCCTCCATCGCCCGCGGCACCACGATCACTGCCATCAGCCTGCTGAACCTCACCGCCATGGCGGGCGTGGTCGGCGCAGGCGGCTTGGGTGACTTCGCCATCCGCTACGGCCACGACCGGAACATGATGGACGTGACCAACGTAACAGTCTTGATCCTGGTCCTCTTCGTGTGCATCATCGAATTTGCCGGTGGCCGTGTCGTAAAGAAAAACACCCACTAAGAGAAAGGAGCCTGCACCATGGAACTGCAAAACAGAAAGATCGTGATTTTGGGCGCGGGGCACGTCGGCTCTCACGCCGGGTATTCCCTCATCGCCCAGGGGCTGGCGGAAGAGATCGTCTACATCGACATCGACCAGCGCAAGGCCGAGGCCCAGGCCCTGGACCTCTTCGACGCCACCAACTACCTCCCCAGCCGGGCTAAAGTCCGGGCCGGGACCTACGCCGACGCCAAAGACGCACAGCTGCTCATCGTCGCCGTCGGCCCTCTGCCGGATATGTCCAAGGGGCAAACCCGCATGGACACCCTGCACCAGACCATTCCCATCCTCAAGGACGTGGTGGAGTCCATCCGTACCTCCGGCTTTTCGGGCATCATCCTGAGCATTTCCAACCCGGCGGACGTGATGGTCCACTACATCCAGAGCCAATTAAATTGGCCGTCCCGGAAAATTCTCTCCACCAGCACGACCCTAGACTCTGCCCGCCTGCGGCGGGCCATCGCCGAGGCCACCGGGGTCGATCAGAAATCCATCTCCGCCTACGCCTTGGGTGAGCACGGGGAGAGCCAGATGGTCCCCTGGTCTGCCGTGACCATCGGGGGCAAGTCCCTGACGAAGCTCCGGGCCGAGCGGCCAGACACCTACGGCAAGCTGGACTTGCAGGCCATCGCAAACCGCGGCAAGGAAGCCGGCTGGACCATCCTGGGGGGAAAAGGCTCCACAGAGTTTGGCATTGCCTCCTCCATCGCCCAAGTGGTCCGGGCCATTTTCCACGATGAGAACCGGATCTTACCGGTGTCCGTCCTGCTGGACGGGCAGTATGGACAGCACGATGTGTACGCCAGTGTTCCGGCTGTTTTGAACCGAAACGGTGTGGAAGATATTATTGAACTGAATCTCACCCCCGAAGAGCAGGCGCAGTTTGACCGCTCCTGCCAAACCATGAAAGAAAACTATCAGCTGGCACTGACGTTATAAAACCCCAAAAACATACGATCATATTATTTAGGAGGAAACTTGACATGAAGCTGAAACGATTCTTTGCCGCTGCCCTGGCGGGCACCTTTCTGGCCCTGAGCCTGACCGCTTGCGGCGGAAATACAAACGCAGACACCAACACCGACGCATCCAACTACACCGCCGCCAGCACCGGTGAGACCACCACCGTGAAACTGGGCGTGGTCGGCTCCATCTACGAAGATCTGTGGGCCCCTGCTAAGGAAGCCCTGAAAGAAGAAGGCATTGACCTGGAGATCGTGCAGTTCTCCGACTACGTCACCCCCAACAACGCCCTGGCCAACGGCGAGATCGACCTGAACGCCTTCCAGCACCGCATCTATCTCCAGAGCGAGGTCGAAAACTACGGCTATGAGATCCAGGCCATCGGCAACACCTTCATCATCCCCCTGAACCTCTACTCCGACAAAGTAAGCTCCGTGGACGAGCTTAAGGACGGCGACACCGTGGCGATCCCCGACGACCTGACCAACGGCGGCCGCGCTCTGAAGGTCCTGGAGTCTGCCGGTCTCATCACCCTGAAGGCTGACGCCGGCTTCAGCCCCACCGTGGATGACATCGAGACCTACAACACCAAGATCCAGATTGAAGAGCTGAAGGCCAACGTCATCCCCTCTTCCCTGCCCGACGTGACCGCCGCCGTGGTCAACGGCAACTATGCCCTGGACTTCGGCCTGAAGACCGAGGAGGCCATTTACAAGGACTCTGTGCTGGATGAGGAGCAGTATTGGAATCTGATCGCCGCCCGCACCGCCGACCTGAAGGACTCCACCAAAGTGGACGTGTACAAGAAGGTCGTCGCTGCCTTCCAGTCTGATGCGACCGAAAAGGTCTTTAACGACGACTTTGGCGGCTACTTCATCAAGGTGGGCTGGGACCAGGATCTGTTCTCCGAGGCTCAGTGAGCCAAGGACACGTTTTTGACCAAGCGCCAGAAATTTTCGCGCCATACCAGCCATGGCCCCCGCTGCCCTCTGTGGGGCGGCGGGGGCCGGGCCATTTCTTGACGACTCCCCTGTGAAAGCGAGGTTTTCTCCATGCAGCTGCTTGACAAACAAGCCCTTCGGTCCCTTCTCCCTGATGAGGACCGTCTGCGCTTTGACGATATCCCCCCACACTATCTCACCGACGCCCTGGACCGGGTCCACGGGCAGGCGGACGCCCTGGCCTTTCCTCTGACCACCGAGGAGGTCAGCGCCCTGCTGCGCTACGCCCATGACCATGATATTCCCGTGACGCCCAGAGGGGCGGGGACCAATCTGGTCGGCTCCACCATCCCGACCAAGGGCGGTATTGTGCTGGACCTCTCCCGCATGGACCGCGTGCTGGAGCTGGACCGGGACACCATGACCATCACCGTGGAACCTGGGATGCTGTTACAGGATCTGCAAGCCTACGTCGAGGAACGCGGCCTTTTCTATCCTCCCGATCCCGGAGAAAAGGCCGCCAGCATCGGCGGCAACATCAGCACCAACGCCGGCGGCATGCGGGCCGTGAAATATGGCGTGACTCGCGATTACGTCCGAGGCCTGACGGCGGTGCTGGCCGACGGAACCGTGCTGGAGCTGGGCGGCAAGCAGATCAAGGACGCCAGCGGCCTGTCCCTCAAGCAGCTGCTCATCGGGTCTGAGGGGACCTTGGCCGTCATCACCCGCTGCACGTTGGCGTTGCTCCCCAAGCCGGAGACTTCGCTGAGCGTACTGGTCCCCTATCCTGATTTAGACACGGGAATCCGCAGTGTGCTAGCCGTCTTGCAGGCCGGGGCCAACCCCACCGCCGTGGAGTTTTTGGAGCGCTCGGTGGTCGAGCTGGGCGAAGCCTATTCCGGTTCCAAGTATCCCCGTCCGGATGCCGGGTCTTATTTACTGCTGACCTTTGACGGACGGGCGCTGGAAGTGCAGGAAAGTTTGAACCGCGTGAACGAGCTGGTGCTGTCCCAGGGTGCCTTGGAAGTCATCACCTTGCAAGACGCGGCCCAGGCCGCTGAGATCTGGCGAGTGCGCGGGGCTTTGGTCAAGGCGGCGGAGGCCGTCTCCGAGCAGGAGCCGATGGACATCGTGGTGCCCATCAGCAAGACCGCTGAATTTATCCGCTTCATCCATGCGCTGGAAGCCAAGTCCGGCGTGCGGATGATCGGCTTCGGCCACGCAGGGGATGGCAACGTGCACCTCTGCGTCATGCGGGACGGCCGGGACCAGGAGACGTGGGACAAGCTGCTCCACGAAACTGCGGAGCAAGCCTATGAGGAAGCCTACCGGCTGGGCGGCGTGGCCTCCGGGGAGCACGGCATCGGCCTGAGTAAGCGCAGCTATTTTCTCCGCCAAACCCAGCCGGAGGTTTTAACGGCCATGAACCAAATCAAAAACGCCCTGGATCCCAAGCACATCCTCAATGATCAAAAATCTTATGTCAAGGGAGAGACGAACCATGCAGACACTGTCTAACCGCACCAATACCTTTACGGATTCCGTCATCCGCCGGATGACCCGCATCTCAGCCCAGTACAACGCCGTGAACCTCTCCCAGGGCTTCCCCGACTTTGACCCGCCCAAGGAACTGATGGACCGTCTTTCTCAAGTCGCCTATGAGGACTTTCACCAGTATTCCATCACCTGGGGCGCCCAGGGCTTCCGGGAGGCGCTGGCCGCGAAGCAGACCCGGTTTATGGGCCACCCCGTGGACCCCAACAGGGAGATCGTCGTCACCTGCGGCAGCACCGAGGCGATGATGGCCGCCATGATGACCGTGACCAACCCCGGCGATAAAGTCGTCATCTTCTCCCCCTTCTATGAAAACTACGGGGCCGACACCATCCTCTCCGGGGCTGAACCGGTCTATGTGCCCCTGCATCCGCCGGAATTTAACTTTGACCCAGCGGAGCTGGAGCAGGCATTCCAGCAGCACCCCAAGGCGCTCATTCTCTGCAACCCCTCGAACCCCTGCGGCAAAGTCTTTACCAAGGAGGAGCTTCTGTTTATCGCAGACCTCGCACAGAAGTATGACACCTACGTCATCACAGATGAAGTCTATGAGCACATCGTCTACGCGCCCCACAAACATGTCTACTTTGCCTCCCTGCCCGGCATGTGGGAGCGCACCATCTCATGCAGTTCTCTCTCCAAGACCTACTCCATCACCGGTTGGCGGCTGGGCTACACCATCGCCCCGGAGGCAATCACCGAGCGGATCAAAAAGGTCCATGATTTCCTGACCGTAGGGGCCGCCGCGCCCTTGCAGGAGGCCGTCATCCCCGGCCTGAACTTTGGGCAGGACTACTACGACAAATTGCAGGCGACCTACACCCACAAGCGCGACCTCTTCCTCAAGGGACTGAAGGACGTGGGGCTGGAGTTCAGTGAGCCACAAGGCGCCTATTACGTCCTCATGGACATCACGCCCTTCGGCTATGACAACGATTTGGAGTTCTGCCAGGTCCTGGCCAAGGAGGTCGGCGTGGGGGCCGTGCCCAGCTCTAGCTTCTTCCGGGAACCCGTGAACCATCTCATTCGCTTCCACTTCGCCAAGAAGGACGAGACCCTGAACGAGGCACTCAATCGGCTGGAAGCCATTCACAAGAAAATTCCTAAGCGGAAGTAAAAAAGTCAACTGGCCAAACCATAAAACCGGGAACCGCGTAGTGAAACGTGGATCCCGGTTTTTCTCTTCTCAGGCCCCCTTGCTCTTCTGCCATTTTTCTTCTATAATTAGTTGCGCGAGAAACTATTTTTAAACAAGAAAGAGCAGGGAACCATTCCATAGGGATACTACCATCTTTCCCCTCCCCAGAAAACCCACTTTGCAAAATTAACCACTTTATCGACAAAATCAACTCGTCTCCGCCCTTTTTCCTATCTTACATTCTTGCTATAATAGGTTGCATGCTTAAGAAAGGACAACGATCAACGTGTACACCATTTACATCTGCGATGACGACGCCCTCTTTGCGTCCAGCCTGTGTGCCAAGGTGCATCAACTGTTCCCCGGTTCCTTCCAGATCAGCGTCTTTCATTCGATCCGCACCCTGCAAGCGGCAGCAGAGAAAACGCCGCCCAACATCGCCTTGCTGGATATCCAACTGGGCCAAGATAATGGCATCTCTTTGGCCAAACAGCTGTTCCCCTCCCCCTCTCAGACACAGGTGATCTTCATCACCGGTTACATAGAATACTGCTCGGACGTGTATGAAACAGAGCATATTTATTTTCTTCTGAAGCCGCTGGACCCCGTTCTTCTTAAAAAATCCCTGCAAAAGGCA
>SFHQ01000033.1 GCA_004556345.1 Clostridiales bacterium
CGATATAGCCGCCGGAGAGCAGCAGCTCCAATTTTTTGGAAATGGAGGGACCGCTATAATCGATAAACGAGCGGATGATGGCGTTGTCGCTGGTATTCTTCCAATAGCTGACCGGTTTCTTTGACGGGTCAAATTGGAGGTCCTGAAGATAATTCATCACATCCCACGGGCAGTAAATGTCAAACTCACCGAAGTGATAGCCGTCATACCAGGCTTTCAAATCCTCTGCATGGTCTGTCAGGCCAGTATCTTGTAAAAGCTGATCTACTTCTGCCTGGGTAAAACCGAAATATTCGTTCAGCCGGGAAGATGTGATCGTGTCGGACACAAAGTTATTCGTTCCGGTGAAGATGCTTTCTTTTGCGATGCGCAGGCAACCAGTGATGACGGCAAGCTGCAAGGCCGAATTGTCTTTCATCGCCTGCATGATGCCCTTCATCACGTCCAGCATTTCTTTGTAATATCCGTTGGCGCTGGCCTTGGCCAGGGGCACGTCGTACTCGTCCATCAAGAGAATGACTGGCTTGCCGTAGTGCGCCTGCATCATCTCTGTCAGCAGGAGCAAGCTATTTTTGACTTCTCGTTCCGTTGCTGTCCCTTGTAACAAGCGATGAATCATTTTCTTTTCGTCATCGCCTACCTGTTCGCTGTCAAGAAGGTAGCGGTGCTCTCTAAAGAGATCCGTGATGGTAAGTTCCAGCATCCCGTAAGCGCTCTGAAAATTCAGCCCGTCCACACGCCGGAACGAGACAAAGAGGACCGGCCATTGGTTCCTCCACTGCTCACACAGCGCCTGGTCTTTGCTAATCTCCAACCCTTCAAACAGGGCCTTGCTGTCCTTTTGGATGTCAAAGAAGTTGGCCAGCATGTTCATGCCCAACGTTTTGCCGAAGCGCCGGGGGCGAGTAATGAGCGTGACCTTGGCCTTTCGGGTATTCAAGAGATCTCGGATCAAACCGGTCTTATCTACATAATACCAGCCCTCGCGTCGAATCTCTGCAAAGTCAGACGTTCCGATCGGTAAGTTTACTCTTTGCATACGGACCAACTCCTTTCTGTTTTTATCATACCATGAAGCTTCTGTTTTTACAACAACGCCTCCCTCACGGAACGGCTCGTCCTTTTTCCCGCCGTTCCGCATGAAGCGGAATGCGGCGCATAAGCTCTTTCTATCAGAAAGGATGGGATCGCTATGTTCAAATTCCGTTTCCCGCACAAACCCAACGCGAAGACAAAGCTGGCCCGCCGCGTGTTCTTCGTCCGCAAGCGCACCCTGGCCATCCCCGCAGGGCTGGCGGCGGTGTGTGCTCTGTGTCTGATCACAACCTTGCCCTCCTACGTCTCCGCCGCCTCTACGCAGCGGCAGCTGCCCATCTACTGCGTCCAGCGGGAAGACAAAGTCTGTTCCCTGACGTTTGACGCCGCCTGGGGCAACGAGGATACCCAGCAGCTCATCGACATTTTGGGCCGCTACCATGTCAAGGCCACGTTCTTTGTGGTGGGTGACTGGGTGGAGAAATACCCGGAGTCGGTCAAGGCTCTCTCCGATGCGGGGCATGAAGTGATGAGTCACTCGGACACCCACGCCCACTTCAACGCGCTCTCCGCCCAGGAGATCGTGGCAGACCTGACCACTGTGGGAGAAAAGATCGCCGCCGTCACCGGGAAGACCCCCACCCTCTTCCGCCCGCCCTTTGGGGAATACGACGACCACGTCATCGCAACGGTACGCGGCATGGGCATCGAGCCGATCCAGTGGGATGTGGACAGCCTGGACTGGAAGGACTACGACGCGGCCACCATCACCAAGCGCGTGACTGAAGGCGTGCAGCCCGGCTCCATCATTCTCTTCCACAACGCCGCGCTCCACACCCCCGAAGCCCTGCCGGGCATCTTAGAATATTTGTTGGGTGAAGGCTATCAAGTCGTCCCGGTCAGCCAGCTCATTTTGCCCGGCACCTGCGGAACGGATTACACCATCGACCACACAGGCCGACAAATGCCGGCGGAGTAGACGCTCCGCTGCCAAACACCCCCTTGACAAATCCTCTCCCCATGATACAATAGGACACAGAGTACGAGCGTAACGCCGCACGAAGGGGCACACCACCACGGGTGTGTTCTTTTGTGCGGCTTTTTTGCGCTGTGAGAGGAGTTTTTACGATGATCCAAGTCAATGGCACCCCCGTTGCCATCGCCGCTGGAAAGACGTTGCAGCAATATCTGGACACCACCGATTACGTCCCCACCCGCATCGCCGTGGAGCGCAACGGCGAGATCGTCCCCAAGCGGCTGTATGGGGAGACCGTGCTGCAAGACAACGACGTGATCGAAGTCGTCAGCTTCGTGGGAGGTGGCTGAGATGGTCGGTCTGCAAGCGCATCCCGTCCCCTCCCGCGAGGTGATGCGGGAGGCCTTGAACATCCGCCACGGAGAGGACCTGCAAAACAAGATCAGCGCCGCCCGCGTGGCGGTGTGCGGTCTGGGCGGACTGGGGTCCAACATCGCCATCGCCCTGGCGCGGGCCGGGGTGGGTCATCTGCACCTGATCGACTTCGACCGGGTAGACCTGACCAATCTCAACCGCCAGCAGTACGCCGTGGGGCAGCTGGGGCAGTATAAGACCGACGCCCTGCGGGAGACGTTATCCCTCGTCTCCCCCTACTGCGACGTGACCTGCGACACCATCCAGGTCACGAAGGAAAATCTGCCGGACCTACTGAAAACCGAGGACTATATTTGCGAAGCCTTTGACCGCGCCGAGGCCAAGGCCATGCTGGTCTCCGGGGTCTTAGAGCACTTCCCGGAAAAATATCTCGTGGCCGCCTCCGGCCTGGCGGGGCTTGGCTCGGCCAATACGATCCAGACCCGCCGGGTCTCCAAACGCTTTTATCTCTGTGGGGACGGCACGTCGGATTCCTCCGTGGGGCTGGGCTTGGTGGCCTCCCGCGTGCTGGTCTGTGCCGCCCATGAGGCCAATATGATCCTCCGGCTCATCGCCGGGGAGACAGAACCCTGACACAAAACAGAAAGGACGTTTCTTATGACGCAGAACGATAAACTGATCCTGGGAGGGCATGAATTTTCCTCCCGCTTCATCTTAGGCTCCGGGAAATACTCCCTGAAGCTGATCCAGGCCGCCGTGGAATACGCCGGGGCAGAGCTCATCACCCTGGCCGTCCGCCGGGCCAACACGAAAGACCACGAAAACATCCTGGATTACATCCCCAAGGGCGTGACCCTGCTGCCCAACACCTCCGGGGCCAGAAACGCCGAAGAGGCCGTCCGCATCGCCCGCCTGGCCCGTGAATTGGGATGCGGCGATTTCGTGAAGATCGAGATCATGCGGGACTCCAAATATCTCCTGCCCGACAACCAGGAGACGGTGAAGGCCACGGAGATCCTGGCGAAGGAGGGCTTCGTGGTCATGCCCTACATGTACCCCGACCTGTACACCGCCCGCGACCTGGCGAACGCCGGGGCTGCCTGCGTGATGCCCCTGGCCTCCCCCATCGGCTCCAACAAGGGCCTGGCCACGAAAGAGTTCATCCAAATTCTCGTAGACGAGATCGACCTGCCCATCATCGTGGACGCCGGCATCGGCCGCCCCTCCCAGGCCTGCGAAGCCATGGAGATGGGCGCGGCGGCGATCATGGCCAACACCGCCCTGGCCACCGCCGGGGACCTGCCCCAGATGGCCTCCGCCTTCAAAAAGGCCATTGAAGCCGGGCGGGAAGCCTATCTCTCCGGCCTGGGCCGGGTGCTGACCCGCGGAGCCTCCGCCTCGGACCCCCTGACCGGGTTCCTGCACGACTGAGTTCCCCTGGCAGACTCTCCTTCAAAATCCAACAGAAAGACCGTGATCGTCATGGAAAACCAATTTTTAATCGACTCGGAGTATCTCAGCCCTGAGGCCCTGGAACGAAAGCATCGCTTAGAGAACGACCCCACCAGCCGCACGGACCACATGGCCTACCAGCCCGGCATGGAGCAAATTTCTCCCGAAATTCGCAACAAAGTCATGGACCAGGTCGGCACCTATGATTACAGCACCTACACCGCCCGCGACGTGCGGGCGGCGCTGGAGCACGAGACTTGCTCCATGGAGGACTTCAAAGCCCTCCTCTCCCCCGCCGCCGCGCCGTTTCTGGAAGAGATGGCCGTGAAGGCCCAGCGGGAGACCCAGAAGCACTTCGGCAACACCGTCTATCTCTTCACCCCCCTCTACATCGCCAACTACTGTGAAAACTACTGCGTCTACTGCGGCTTCAACTGCTACAACCACATCAAGCGGATGCAGCTGAACAAAGAGCAGATCGAGCACGAGATGAAGGTCATCGCCGACTCCGGCATGGAGGAGATCCTGATGCTGACCGGCGAGAGCCGGGCCAAGAGCAGCGTGGAGTACATCGGCGAAGCCGTGAAAATCGCCCGGAAATACTTCCGCATGATCGGCCTGGAGATCTACCCTGTGAACACCGATGAGTACCGCTATCTGCGGGACTGCGGCGCAGATTACGTCACCGTCTTCCAGGAGACGTATGACGCGGACAAATACGAGACCCTCCACCTGAAGGGCCACAAGCGCGTCTGGCCCTACCGCTTTGAGGCCCAGGAGCGGGCGCTCATGGGCGGCATGCGCGGCGTGGGCTTCTCCGCCCTGCTGGGCCTGGCGGACTTCCGAAAAGACGCCCTGGCCACTGCCCTGCACGTCTACTATCTCCAGCGCAAATACCCCCACGCAGAGATGTCCCTCTCCTGCCCCCGCCTGCGGCCCATCGTGAACAACGACAAGATCAATCCCCTGGATGTCCACGAAAAAGAGCTTTGTCAGATCCTTTGCGCCTATCGCATCTTCCTGCCCTTTGCAGGCATCACCGTCTCCTCCCGCGAGAGCGCCAGCTTCCGGGACGGCATCGTGAAGATCGCCGCCACGAAGGTCTCCGCCGGCGTCTCCACCGGCATCGGCGACCACGAGAGCAAGTACACCGGCCAGGACGCCGGGGCCGACGAGGGAGACGAACAGTTTGAGATCAACGACGGGCGGAGCTTCGCGACCATGTATGAGGACATGAGCCAGGAGGGCTTGCAGCCGGTGCTGAATGATTATCTTTACGTTTGAGCCTATTTTTTTCTTCCTATCAAACCCAAAAGCAGGGGCGGTCCGTAGATCGTCCCTGCTTTTTTGTCCAAAAAAATCGAGTTCTGTCGTTCCCGGCGCTCATTCTGTTCGGGTTTCCTGTACTATGTAGTTAGTCTTAGCTAACTAAAGGAGATCTCTATGCAGCCAGAAGCAGTCTACGGGGTTTTGATCCCCTTTCTGGGCACGTCCTTGGGGGCGGCCTGTGTATTTTTTCTAAAGAAGTCGCTGGGCGATCTGGTCCAGCGGGCCTTGACGGGGTTTGCCGCCGGGGTGATGGTGGCGGCTTCGATCTGGAGCCTGCTGATCCCCGCCATTGCGCGGTCGGCGGAGCGGGGCCGGTGGGCCTTTGCCCCGGCGGCGGTGGGATTTTGGGTCGGCGTGCTGTTTCTGCTGGGGCTGGACCACGCAATCCCCCACCTGCACCGCAACGCCCAGCAGACCGAGGGGCCGAAGAGCCAGCTCCGGCGGACCACGATGATGGTCCTGGCCGTGACCCTGCACAACATCCCGGAGGGCATGGCCGTGGGGGTGGTGTATGCCGGGTATCTGGCCGGTGACGCGCAGATCACGTCCGCCGGGGCGCTGGCCCTGTCGCTGGGCATCGCCATTCAGAACTTTCCGGAGGGGGCCATCATCTCCCTGCCCCTGCGGGCGGAGGGGATGGGCCAGAGCAAAGCCTTCGCCGGGGGCGTGCTGTCCGGGGTGGTGGAGCCGGTGGGGGCAGTGGTGACGATCTGGGCCGCCCAGGCCGTGTTACCCGCCCTGCCCTATCTGCTGAGCTTTGCGGCGGGGGCGATGCTGTATGTGGTGGTGGAGGAGCTGATCCCGGAGATGTCCCAGGGGCAGCACTCCAACGTGGGAACGCTGTGCTTCGCATTGGGGTTCAGCGTGATGATGGCGCTGGATGTGGCGCTGGGATGAGCGCCGGTTTTTCTTTCTTTTTGGGACGACTTATGGTATGATACGGACAATGACCCAAAGAGAAGGAGGGACGGAGCCCATGCACTATCAGGGCATCCTCATCGGCGCGGCCACGTTTCTGCTCATTGGCAGCTTTCATGTGGTGGTCATCCGGTGCGAGTATTATTTTGGAAAGGGCATCTGGCCGCTCTTTGCCGTGGTGGGCGCGGGGGCGTTGATCGGATCGCTCTTCATCGCCCACACAGTTTTGAGCATCTTGATCGCCGTCTTCGGCATCACCTGCCTCTGGACCATCAAGGAGCTCTTCGAGCAGGAGCAGCGGGTGGCCAAGGGCTGGTTCCCCAAGAACCCCAAGCGGGAGGCCAAGAAAAACGCGGCTGACCGAACGCAATCAAAAGACCCAGCCGTGTTCAGAACGGCTGGGTCTTCGCTTATTGATGGAGGCACCGGTGGATGGCCTGCAGCAGCAGCGGCAGGTCCAGGGGCTTGGAGAGGTGCTCGTTCACCCCCGCCTCCCGGCTGCGCTGGATGTCATCGGAAAAGGCATTGGCGGTCATGGCAATGATGGGGACCGTCCTGGCGTCGGGCCGGTCCATGGCCCGGATGCGCCGGGTGGCCTCCAGGCCGTCCATCTCCGGCATCATCACGTCCATCAGGATCACGTCAAAGTGACCGGGGGCGGAGCGGGCAAACAGCTCCACCGCCTCTTTCCCGTTCCAGGCCTCTGTCACAGAAGCGCCCTCGTTTTCCAGCAGGAAGCGGGAGATCTCCATGTTCAGGTCGTTGTCCTCCACCACCAGGATGTTCCGGCCGACAATGGAGAAGCTTTGCGCTTCCGGCTGCTCCGTCTCCATCGTCTGCGCTGCGTCGGGGTCAATGTCGAAGGGGATGGTGAGGAAGAAGGTCGTGCCCTCCCCCTCCTTGCTGGTGAAGTCGATGGTGCCGCCCATGCGCTCCACCAGATCCTTGGTGATGGCCAGGCCCAGGCCCGTGCCCTCGTAGGCGGTGCGGGCGTCGTTGTGCTCCTGGGCAAAGGGCTCAAAGGCTCTTTGCTGAAATTCCTCGCTCATACCCAGGCCGGTGTCGGCGCAGGTCAGGCGGATCCAGCAGCGCTTGCCGTCGCAGGAGAGCTCCTCGCAGCCGGTGCGGACCGAGCCGCCCTCCCGGTTGTACTTGACGGCGTTGCCGGTGATGTTCTGCAGCACCTGGCGCAGGTGCAGGGGGCTGCCCAGCAGATGTGGGTGGGGCAGCGCCGGGCGGTCAGAGATGAGGGTCACGCCCCGCCTCTGGGCCTCCGTTTCCAGCAGGCTCAACACGCCGTCGCCCAGCTCCGGCAGGTCAAAGGGAACGTGCTCCAGCTGCACCTGGCCGCTCTCCAGCTTGGACATGTCCAGCACATCGTTGACCAGGCTGAGCAGGAAGCCGGAGGCGGACAGGATCTTCTTTCGGCACGCCTCCTGTTTTTCCTCATCCCCGATGCAGCAGCGGCTGATGGCGACCATGCCGCGGATGCCGTTGATGGGGGTGCGGATGTCGTGGCTCATGCGGCGCAGGAAGCTGGTCTTGGCGGCGTCGGCCCGCTTGGCCTCCTCGGCGGTGTTTTTCAGTTCCATCTGGTAGTCCAGCTCCCGGCGCTGCTGCTCAGTGCTCTCCCGGAAGATGAGCAGAGCTTCCGGGAGAGCACCCTGCTCGTCGAGCTTTTGGGGCGCGATCATCGAAACATACCAGCGGCCATTCACATCCTGGACGTTCTGCGTGATATAATCCCGGCCCTGCATCCGTTGGGGCAGGGTGGACAGGTCGCTAAAGGCCGCAAAATCCTCCCGGCTGTCTTTGCTGAAGCGGTGCTCGTTGATACTTTGCAGCATCTGGGTGGCCGTGCTCTTGGGGTCGGTGATGATCCGCAGCCGATCTTCCGCCTGGATAAGCTCCCAGGTGTTGCTCCGGATGTCCAGCAGAACCACCGCCGTGTACACGCTACTGATGGCCTGGATGGTGCGTAACTGCTTCTGGATCTGGCGCAGGTCGCCCTGTTCGATCCGGTAGCGGATCAGGGCAAAGGCCAGCCACATCATCGCCAGGGCCGCCAAGCCATAGCCCAGCACGGTGCGGAAGGTGGCGTAGACCTCGTTGGAGGGGAAGAAGGCGTAGAGGAAGTTTCCCTTGGCCTGGGCTTTTCCGCCGTACCAGCTCCTGCCGCCGACCTTCGCACAAAGCAGGCCGTTTTTCAAGGTCTTCGTATCGCTGTCCAGAAACTGCAGGCACTCGCTCACCGTCTGACCGATCAGATCCTGTTGGTTGCTGGCAATGATCTGCGTCCCATCGGTGACCATGACGATCCCGTCCATCTTGAAGTTGTAACCGGTAAAGAGTGAGTCCATGGTGATCTCCCCGCTGCCGGCAACGATCTCATGGCGCTTATAATAGGCCAAAACCAACCCCTTCTCCCCCGTGCGGGCGACCACGGCCACGTCATAGCTTTCCCCGTCCCGCTCCACGCGGGTCATGTAGGACTTGGTCGGGTAGGTAATGATCGAGGTCACATTCTGGCTGTGGAGCATGTCATACCAATAGGCGTAGGTATCCCCGTCTGCGCTGGACTGCTGGATCGGACGCAGGGTCTCATCCACCACAACGGCACCGGTCAGGCGCTGGTTATAGACGTAGTCATCAAAAATATCCTGGTCAGCCGCACCGGAGAGGCCCAGGCACCGGCTCAGCTCCGCCGTCTTATCCAGCAGGCGGATCAAGCTCTTGGTCTTGTCGTTGGTCACGTAGTTGTCATAGCGGACCACCTGCTCCTTGAGAAAGTCGATGGTCTCGTCGGTGGTAGCCAGGACATTCTTTTGGTCTTGGCCCCACAGCACCACCAGGAGCACCGCCAACACCACCATGCTCAGCACCAGGGAGACCAAGCGCAGCTCCGCGCGGCGGCGGGGCTGCGCTGGCATTTCTTTGGTGTGATGCATTACGAGCTACCTCCTCTCCCTAAAAAAAACTGATCCGGATCGAATCCGTACTTTTCAACGATCGCTTTCGTTGTTCCGTCTTTCTGCATCTCCTGCAACACGGCAGTCAGCTGGGCCGACAAGCTCTCGTTGGTGCCCTTGGGAAACGCAACCCCCAGGCCCGAAACCAGAAGGCTCTGGTCTAGGATCCGCCAAGATCCCGGAGAATCCTCCATAAACGTCCGCATGGCCCCCTCGTGGCCGGCGATGGCGTCGACAAAGCTTTTGCGGATGGCGGAGTAGACCTCCTCCATGCTAGAAAAGCAGTCCACCTCTCCCACTTTTGGGACGCGCTCCGGTTCCGGGCGCTCCAGGAAAACCGTTTCCGGCTTCGAGGTCGCTTGGACCGCCACGCGCTTTCCGGCCAGGTCGGCCAAGGTGGCTATGTCGCTGTCAGCCTGGACCAGCACCATCTGTCGGCTGTACAGATAGGGGCCGGCCCATTGGTAGAGGTCCTCCCGGCCGGTCATGGTAAAGCTGCCCCACAGGCAGTCGATGTTCCCCGCGGCCAGCTCCTGGTCTTTGTTTTCCCAAACCACCTGGTGAAACTCCGGCCGATAGCCCAGGCGGCGGCAGGCCTCCCTGGCCAGGTCCACGTCGATGCCGGTGAAGTCTCCTGTTTCGTCCAGGTAGCTGTATGGCTCATAGTCGTCGCTGCCGATGCGCAAGATCGTCAGATCTTCTTCCTGCTCCTCAGACACAGGGGGATGGCCGCAAGCGGCCAGGGAAAAACACAGCGCCAGCGTCAGGGCGGCTGCGATCCATCGTACTCTCATGGGCTTCTCCTTCGGTTCTCTCGTTCAATAGGGTCAGGCTTCGACCCGCGCCAGGGCAGGGTCCAGGCCGTATTTCTCAAAAATCCCGGCGGCTGATTTTACCACTTTACCACCATTTTTCGCATACTGTCAACCAAGCCACGATTTTTCTAGGCAAAAGGGCAAAAGTTTCCCTTTGGTTGCTCCGTTCTCGTCTATTTGTGCTATACTAAACGACAAAAGGGAGCGGTTTTTACCATGTCTTGGATATTCTACGCCATTGGCTCAGCCAGCGTGGTCGCACCCATGGATAAAAGGAGGGCCTTGGCCTATGGAACGTAACCTCACCACCGGCAGCGTTTTGCGGAATATCCTGCTGTTTTCCCTGCCCTATCTGCTGTCCTATTTTCTGCAAACGCTGTACGGCATGGCCGACCTGTTCATCATCGGCCAGTTTGAGGGCGTGGCCAGCACAACGGCCGTCTCCGTCGGCAGCCAGGTCATGCACATGATCACCGTCATGCTGGTGGGATTGGCCATGGGCTCCACCGTCACCATCGCCCAGGCCGTGGGCGGCGAGAAGCGCCAGCGGGCCGCCGACGCCGTGGGCAGCACGGCGACCATCTTTCTGGCCCTGTCCGTGGTCTTGACGCTGGTGCTGCTGCGGTTCGTGTATCCCATCGTGTCCGTCATGTCCACCCCGGCGGAAGCCGTGGCGGGGACGGCGCAGTATCTCACCATCTGCTTCCTGGGCATCCCCTGCATCACCGCCTATAATATCATCAGCGCCATCTTCCGCGGCATGGGCGACTCGAAAAGCCCCATGTATTTCATCGCCATCGCCTGCGCGGCCAACATCGGCCTGGACTTTCTCTTCATGGGCGCTCTGCGCCTGGGCCCTGCCGGGGCTGCCCTGGGCACGACCATTTCGCAGGGCATCAGCGTGGTCATTGCCCTGATCGTCATCTGCCGCAAGGGGACGGGCCTGCCGGTCACGAAAGCCTGCTTCCGGCCCAAGCGGACCGTGACCGGTCAAATTTTACGCATCGGCATCCCCGTCGCCCTCCAGGACGGCCTGATCCAGGTCGGCTTTCTCGTCATCACCGTCATCGCCAACGGGCGCGGGCTGACGGATGCGGCTGCCGTGGGCATCGTGGAAAAGGTCATCAGCTTTCTTTTCCTGGTCCCCTCCTCCATGCTCTCCACCGTCTCCGCCCTGGGTGCCCAGAACATCGGGGCCGGCAAGCCGGAGCGGGCCAAGAGCACCCTGCGCTATGCCGTTATCATCACCGCCGGGTTCGGCCTCATCATGGCCGTGCTCATGCAGTTCATCGCCGCCCAGGTCGTCTCCCTCTTCACGCCCGACCAGGCCGTGTGGGTGGCCGGTGGGCAGTATCTGCGGGGCTATATTTTAGACTGCGCCCTGGCGGGGATCCACTTCAGCTTCAGCGGCTACTTCTGCGCCAGAGGGCGGTCGGAGTTTTCCTTTCTGCACAACATCATCTCCCTCTGCCTGGCCCGGCTCCCCGGCGCTTACCTGACCTCCCTCTGGTTCCCGGCGTCCCTTCTCCCCATGGGCCTGGCCACGGCGGCAGGGTCGTTGGTGTCTGTTCTCATCTGCCTCATCGCCTACCGGATCATCACCCGGAAGGACCCCAAGGTTCCCGCCGTAGCCTGACCTCTCTTCTTAAAAACAGCAAAAATAATTCCGGCCAAACGCCTCTCACAGCGCACAGTCGGAATTATTTTTTTCGTTTGTGGATGCGTTTGGCGAAGATGGGCAGCCAGCCGTAGCGCAGCCGGCGGCGGATCTCCCAGCCGTCCCCCGGTTTAACGAGGGAAATCTTCGACAGGAAGCTTCTGATGGCCCGCGTCTCG
Organism: Clostridiales bacterium; assembly: GCA_004556345.1. Lineage (GTDB taxonomy): Bacteria > Bacillota > Clostridia > Oscillospirales > Oscillospiraceae > Evtepia. The sequence continues at coordinate 11,706 of SFHQ01000033.1, forward strand.
TATTCCTCCAACTCCAGGCCGCCGTAGACCGCCTGCTCCATCAGGCGGCTGACCCGGTGGAACTCACCTGGCTCAATGGCCGTAAATTTTTTGGCCAGGGCCGCGTCCAGCTCCTCCGTGTGCCAGCCCAGGCTGGCCTCATAGCCCCAGAGGTCCAGGAAGGCAAAGATCTGCCCCTCCAGCATGGTGATCTGCGTGGCGGCATCCGCCGCCTGGAAGCGCTGGGTCAGCCGCCACAGCACGGCCGCCCGCATCAGCTCCAGCACCAGCAGCACGATGCAGGCCAGCAGCAGGCACAGCCCGACCAGGCCCGCCAAGGCAATGGCCCCGTTTTTCACGGCCTCCGGGGGGATGATGTTCTCCTCGCTGCCGCCGTTGTCCTCGCCGGTGACGCCCTCGGCGCCGGTCTGGTCGTCTTCCAGGGCAGCGGTCTTGCGGACGGTGTCCGGCGTGCCCACCATCTGCTGGAGGGCCACGGTGTCATAGTAGTAACCGGGGGTCACGTCGGTGGGGAGCCAGCCCACACCGTCGAAATAGACCTCGACCCAGGCGTGGGCGTTCTGGCCGGTGAGGGTGACGGTCCCGTCCGGGCTGTTGGCCGCGTCCGAGGCAGAGAGATAGTACCCCTCCGCATACCGGGCCGGGATGCCGTGGGCCCGCAGGGCCTGCACCGCCGCCGAAGCATAGAGCACGTCGTTGCCCTGGCGGGACTGGGTGAGGAACCAGAGGATGGGGTCTTCTCCCTCCGGGGCGGCCTGAGGGGCTTTGGTGTAGGTCACCGTTTCGTTCAGGGTATCCCGGACCTGGCGCAGGGCGCGGTAGACGCCGTCGCCCTCCTGGTCGTACCCGTCCCAGAACATGGCTTGCAGGAGATCGGCCAGCTGGGTGTCCACCGTGGTGTAGGTCCGATAGACAAAGTCCCGGTAGACGGCCTCGGCCTGGCAGTAGCGGTTCTGCGCCTCATTGCCGGGGGCTGTGACCCACTCCTCTGCCACGGTCAGCTCGGCTGGACGGGAGCCGGAGCGCTCCTCCTCTTCATAGCTCCACTTGCCGATAAAGCCCGTGGGGGCCAAAGCGGTGTCCTGCTCCGACTGCATGCCCTTCTGGGGCACGGCAGACAGGGAGGCCGGGAAGTAGATCCGGTCACGGGCTGCGCCGCTGATCTGGAGGGAGCGCGTGTTCTGCTCCGGTTGGTCCTCCTCCCCGCTCAGGCGGTAGTATTCCGCCGGCTGGGTGAGGGGGTCAAAGCCCTGCTCGTGGAGCCAGTCCAACATCCCGGCGTTCTCGCCGGTGTAGGTGCGGTTTGCCAGGGGGGACCAGACGCCGCTGCGGTAGTCCGCCCCCACATAGCCCCGGAGATAGAGGGCTTTCTCCTGCTCTGTATGGACGGTGAGCATATCCTCCTGGCTCTCGTTGAGCTTCTCCGCCTGGCGCAGGTCACCCAGGGGAAGGACGGTCTCGCCGTAGCGCAGGTCATGGACGCCCTGGGTCATGTCCTCCCGCAGCTGGTCCACAGAGGGGAGCGTCGTGCTGCCGCCCCACAGGGTACCCAGGGCCAGCAGCACCACCGCCGCCAGCCAGACGAACACACCCCGGCGAGAGGGCGCTCCCCCGTCCCGCGTGATCCAAAGGCCCAGAAATGCCCCCAAAAACAACGCGCAGGCCAGGGGCGAAAAGGTCCCGCCCAGCAGTTGCAGCAGGACCACAAGGCCCCCCACCACACCGCAGGGCAGCACCCGCCGCCCCGCCACGAAAAACCAAACGGCACAGCCGCAGAGCAGCGCCAGCAGGCAGGCCAGCGCCAGCAAGTCCCCCATGGTCCCCTCCACCTGGAAGAGGGACAAGGCCCCGTCATGGGCCAGGTTCCAGCGGGTGAAGAGATCGTTGAGCCACAGCTTCCCGCCCCGCCACAGGGCGGCGGGGCCGGCCGCGGCAAACAGGATCACCCAGGGCAGCACCGGCAGGGCCGCCAACACGGCGTGTTTCTCCTGAAACGCCCACCCCAGCAGACAGCAAAGCAGGGCCACCAGCCCCGCCAGCACGGGAACGAGCAGGCCGGGCGTATGCTCCCCAAAGGTCTGGTGCACGCCCAGCAGGCCCCCCAGGGTCATAAGGGCCGACAGAAAAACCGGCCAAAGGAGACCGGCCTGGCCCGGCTTGGCCCCCTGGGGCTGCAGCTCTTGGATCGCTTGGCGCATGGTCGGTCTCCCTCCTTTCTTCTCTGTTTGTGGTCAGCACACCACCCGCCAGGCCTCTTGCCGGTCCGGGTGGGTGGGCAGCTCCACTATGGTCGTGGTGGGGCTCATCTCCGCCGTGGCGGGGGCAGAGACATTCACGGCGCTGACCACAGTCAGGCCGATCTGGCCGTCCAGGCCCGTCAGGTCTAAGTCGCAGGGCCCCGCCGTGAGCAGCAGCAGGCGGGTGAAATACCCCTCCCAATGCTGGGCCAAAAAGGCCTGGAGCGACGCGCCTGGGTTCTCCGGGATGGGGTAGCTCAGCCACCAGTCCATGCACCGGGCAAAATCGCTCTGGGTGCGGATCTCGCACAGCTCCAGGCCCTCCGCCGTGGGCAGGGCAGCGCAGAAAGCCACCCCCTGGCGCAAAAGGCCCTGGGCAATGGCGCTGCCCAGGGCGACGGCGCCGTTGAGCTCGTCCTGATCCACGCTCCGCTCCCCCTGCTTGCGGCCCAGGTCGGGCAGCAGCGCCATGTGATAGGAAAAGGGCTCGCTGGACTGGCGGACGATGAGCTGCTCGGTCTTGCTGGAGAGCTTCCAGTGGATGGAGCGAATGTCGTCGCCGGGGACGTACTCCCGGATGTCGAAAAGCTCGCTGGGGTCGTTGCCCTGGCGGTTCTGCATCATGCTGTCCGCCCTGGGTGAGCCGACGGTGGCCTGGGACAGCAGCACCTGCACCCGCACCCGGCGGGGGTAAATGGTCGTCCGCACCTCCCGCACGGGGGCGCAGGCCACGGAAAACAGGTCCAGCACATCCAGCACCCGAACGCCGTCGCACCGAAGGCACACCTGACCACACTGGGCGGCAGGGATGGGGATCTGATACCGCTGCTCCCCCCGCCCCAGGCGAAGATGCAGCTTCCTGCTGCGGACGCTTCCGAACATCAGGTTCTCTATGCTCAGGTCCACCTCCATGCAGCGGGACACCAGGATGCGCCCCCTGGGGCGGACCACGATCGTCAGGGGCATCTGGCTTCCCTCCCGGCCACCGGAGCGGACCTCTAAGCGGAGGGTCAGCTTTTTCGCATCCTGCCGCAGCAGGACCGCCACCACCAGGGCCAGCACGCCGAGCACCGCCAGGGCCCACAAGAAAAAGGGCTGGCTGAAAAAGAACAAAAACACGGCCAGCACCGCCAGCACGAGCCAATAGGCCAGGCGTCGTTTCCGCATGGCGTTACCGGTCCTCCGGCCGGGGCGGGCGGACATTGGTCAGGGCCTCTTCCAAGACCTCCCTGGCCGTCAGGCCGTCCACTCTGGCCTGGGGGCGCAGAACGAGGCGGTGGGCACACACATCCAAAAACACATTCTGCACGTCCTCCGGGACCACATAGTTCCGCTCCCGCAGAACGGCGTTGGCCCGCGCCATCTTCACCAGGGCCGCCACACCGCGGGGCGAGATGCCCAGCTCCACCAGGGGGTGGACACGGGTGGCTTCACACAGCCGAATGGCGTATTTCAGCACCGGGTCGGCCAGGCGCACGGACGCCAGATAATTCTGCACCTCGATGATATTCCCGGCGTCCGTGACCGGATGCAGGTCCAGCAGGGGGTTGGAATACCGCTGGGCGTTGAGGATCTTCATCTGGTTCTCCAGCGTCGGGTAGCCGATGGAGAGGCAGACCATAAACCGGTCCAGCTGGGATTCCGGCAGGGGCTGGGTACCGGCCGAACCCAGGGGGTTCTGGGTGGCGATGCACAAAAACGGGGTCGGCAGGGCGTGGGTCTTGCCGTCCACGGTGATGGTGTGCTCTTCCATGACCTCCAGCAAGGCCGACTGGGTCTTGGGGGAAGTCCGGTTGATCTCGTCGGCCAGCAGCAGCTGGCAGTTGGCCGCGCCGTCCCGGTACTCAAACCGGTTGCTCTCCCGGTTGTACATGGTAAAGCCCGTGATGTCCGAGGGCAGCGTATCGGGCGTGAACTGGATCCGCTTGTTCTGCAAGCCCAACGCCTTGGAAAAGGCCATGGCCAGCGTCGTCTTGCCCACGCCGGGGCAGTCCTCTAAGAGGACGTGGCCGCCGGCGTAAATGGTCATGAGGACCTTTTCCACCAGGTCCGTCTTCCCGATGAAGGCCTTGCCGACCTCCTCGATGATCTGCTTGGATTGTTCCACGATCATGATGCAGCCTCCTCTGTCTCTGTGGTGCTGCCGGGCGTTTCCGCCGGCTCCGGTCCGCTCGGCTGGGAGGTCTCCGGCTTCGGTGGGTCTTGCCGGTCCGCGTCCTCTCCCTCGGTGCTCTCCTCCGGTTTCTTGTCCTCCCCGGTCTGATCCTGGGTGGTCTGGTTTTGGTTGGTCTGATCGGAACTGCCCTGCCCTGGGGGAATGTCAGGCTCCGGTGTGTCTCCGTCGTTATCTTGGCCCGGCGCAGGGCTTTCGATCAGATCATCCTCCCCCGATCCATTGTTGGTGCCGTTGTTCATCTCCACCTCCTGGACGAGGTCCTCCCAGTCCCGATCGTCCGGGACATCGACGTGATATTCACTCAGGCTGGCCGTCAAACGGTCGGTTTCCTCCATACCAAAGAGCCGGCGAAGCTGATTTTCATAAGGCAGCATGATCTCAGCCATTCGAGCATCGATCAGTTCCTTATTTTTCTCCACATCGTCTGTAAGCTCCTTCTGCTCATATAGTTCGTCTGCGGTTTGGAGATACAGGTCCGCATAATCCTCATAGCCGGACGTGGGATAGAGCCAGAGATCCAGGAAGATCTGCTCCGTCCCTTCCGGAAGAACGACCTTCTCCAAGCCTGTAAAATCAAACCGTTTGCCATCCCCGGCGGGCACCAGGCCAACGCCCATCGTGTTCGGATCTGCATTCCCCGTGAAAATCAGCGTGATCGGATGGTTTTCCGCATCCGCAAAGGCTCCGCTGTACAGGGCAAGCATCGTGTTCGCGTCTGCCGTCACCTGCGTCAGGTTCGGCGCGTTTGCAAACGCATGAGAACCAATATAGTCGATCGACCATCCCTCAGGCAAATCCAGCATTTCCGCATCCAGCGTGATTTCCGTCGCATCCGTGTAAGCACTTGTCAGGATAAAGAGATCATCACCCCACGTAGTTTTCCAGTTGTACAGGTGGTCCAGCTTTGTGATCTTCTCCATTCCCAGCAGACCCCGCAGGCGGTTTTCCGTGGACAGCAGCGTCTGGTAGATTTTGGCGTCCACTTCTTCGTCCGAAATGTTCTTGCTCGTATGCTTAATGTTTTCCCGCATACTCTGGTAGGCTGGCTTGAATATCCCGTTGATCGTTGTGTCCTCATACCCGGCAAAGGCATAACGCCAAGCATCCAAATAGGCTTGCTTGCTCTCCTCCGGCACGGTGAGTGTTAGCTTGTTTTTTTCGTCCTGTTCCGGCGCGGAAGTGAAGGCGTAGGCATCCCCCACCCCCAGGAAGCCCAAGGTCGGCGGGGTAGCACTGGTAAACTCGATGCGCTGCAATTTGTCACAGCCGCTGAATTGCCGGTTGCTCAGCTCGTTGCGTCCATGTGCCGGTGGTGATGCAAAGGTGCCAAACCGCACCTCGCTCAGCGCCTTGTCCTCCATGAAGAGGTTTTCGCCTAACCGGGAGATCGTACCGCTAAAATCAACAGAGGTCAGTTTATCACAGTAGGCGAACACATAGTCATCAAAATCGACGTTACCGGGCAGCGTAATGGTACCCGCCAGGTCCGAATGGGCAAAGGCATACGCATTCATCCCCAAATTGGCCTGGTTTGGAGTGTTGGCAGTAAGCGCCTCCCAATTGATGGTATACCCCGCTTCATCAGAGGACACGGTTCCGGAAAACGAACCGCAATAGAACCAGCGGATGCTTGGGGGTAACTTGACTTGCTTCGGCATCGTTTTCCCCATTCGCGCCACGAACCACGCACCTTCCTGTTTATTGGCGCCGCACGGGGCCTTGCTTCCTCCTCCCACATCGACCATCACAAAGTGCGTGATGGGATCCTCGAAAGACATCCAATGCTCAGAGTAGCCCGGCTTGTCTGGTAGGCAGAACAGATACTGCACCAAAAGGGAATCCCGATCCGCCCCCGTATACGTGACATTCAGCGTAGGGTCATAGTTGTTTTGCCGCACAGCCTTGGCCGCATTGGACGCGACAAAACGCAGCGCCGGGCAGTTATCCCAGGCTTTGTCACCGATCACGATGCTGTCTCGGCTGTCGATCAGCAGGCCCTCCAACGCATCGCAGCCATAAAACGCTTGGGTGCCGATATGTTTGACGCTCTCCGGCAGGGTCACATAGCGCAGGCTCTTGCAATGGGTAAAGGCGTAGTTGCCGATCTCGCAGATAGAAATCCCCTCCCCCAGTTCCGTGCCGGTAAATTCCGTGATCGTTTCCGGGGCAGAGAGCAGGACCGCCGTATTCTCTTCTGTTACAAAATAGGTATACCCGTTCTTTTTGCTGCATGTCTGGATTGTTATCCCCTCCGGGGCTACAGCCCGGATGGCGTTCACCTGGTCCTGATTGTAGCAAATCACGTTTTTGATCGTATATTTTTCAAACAAAGCGCCGTCACTTTGAACGACAGTTCCATCGGCAGGCATCACGATCGTGTTCAGGTGATTCTGTCCTTGCAACGCATCACTGTCTATCTTCTCAATACCATTCGGTAAATACAAGACCTCGTCCTCAGAGGGCATAAGGCCAGACAACGAGCCATCATTACGAAGAACCATGCCGTTCTTCACGGTGTAAATAACGTCCGGCTGCTCTGTGTCAGAAACCTGGAAGCCGCGGTTTTCGATCACGGTGCGGTTTTTTTGCAGAAAGCGGTCTAAAACCTCTGGCTTGACGACCAGCTTACTCTCTTCTGCCAGGTCTTCAAAGTTGACCTCCGGCAGCACGTTCGGGTTGGTACCTTGGAACACCAGCTTGGTCAGGCAATCGCTTCCCGGCAGGGTCACGCTTTCCACGGAAGCCGGAATTTCCAGTGTCTCCCGCTCTGTCGGTACGGCCAGCAATTGGGTCATGTCCTTGCTGAACAGAATGCCATCCTGAGAAGTATACT
>SFHQ01000034.1 GCA_004556345.1 Clostridiales bacterium
TCTCCGTAGCTTCAATAATGAGATGTCCCCCATCTGTGGGTTGATTTCCCTTTCTAATTTCAGGGACGTTACATAGGGGGTGTTTTCTGCTCTCAATGAATACATCCGGAGCATCCATTAGATATGCATTGATATTTTCAACTTCTTGCACCCGTTGGGTTGTGAATAATATTTTCTTCCCTTTTTGTGGCGCAACACTAAAGGCGATGATAACACAATGCACATGTGCCTTTAGACTAGCTTCGCTATCCCAGCGAAATGTACGATGTGCATAGTCAATATGAATTCGATATTTAGAATACAACGATTTCCAAATGGCGGCAACCTGTTCTCCCTGTGTAATAGAATTTGTTGACACAAATGCAACACGGATTTCCGTATTTTGGATATACTCAGCAGCTTTAAAATACCATCCAGCGACATAATCAACAGTTTTACCTGCCCTCCCTAAAATCACCTGCATGTCCGCACGCTGTTCATTACTTTGATTGTTGTTACCCACAAACGGTGGGTTGCCCATGATGTAGTTGAGGGTGGTTTTGGGGACGACGGTTTCCCAGTCCAGGCGGAGGGCGTTGCCCTCGGTGATGTTGGCGTAGGTTTTCAGGGGCAGGAAGTCCAGGCTCATGCGGACGACATCTTCGGTCTCTTTCATCATCTGGCTCTCTGCGATCCAGAGGGCAGTTTTGGCAACGGTGGCGGCGAAGTCGTTGATCTCGATACCGTAGAACTGGTGAATGGAGACTTTGATCGGGTTGAGCATCTCCATGACGATTTGATCTTCGTTGAGCAGGGAGAGGACTTCATTTTCCAGGCGGCGGAGGGAGAGGTAGCTTTCCGTGAGGAAGTTGCCGGAACCGCAGGCGGGGTCCAGGAAGGTCAGGCTGGCCAGCTTGGTTTGATAGTCTCGGAGCTTGGCGGTGCGGGTCTTTTCTACGGTGATCTCTTTGATCTCTGCCAACTCCCGCTTGAGGTCGTTCAGGAAGAGTGGGTCAATGACTTTGTGGATGTTTTCAATGCTGGTGTAGTGCATCCCGCCAGAACGACGAGTTTCCGGGTTCAAAGTGCTTTCAAAGACAGCACCAAAGATGGTGGGGCTGATGACAGACCAGTCAAACCCCGCGCTGGCCTGCACCAGGATCAGGTCGATCACTGCCTCGCCCAGGCGGGGGATCTCGATGTTTTCATCGGCGAACAGACCGCCGTTGACATAGGGGAAGGAGGCAAGGTCTTCATCCAGATAAGGGTCCCGCTCTTCTGGCTTTTGGTCCAGGACTTGGAAGAGAGAAATGAGTGCCCTGCGGTCCTCGGCGCGGTGCTGCTCCAGATAATCGTGGAACTTGTTTCGACCGCCGAAAATACCGGCGTCTTCGGCATACAGGCAGAACACCAGACGGACACACAGGGCGTTTAGGCTTTTCAGCGTGTCCGGGGAAGAGGGGTCTTTATATTGTTTTAAGATCGCGTCATAGAGAACGCCGACTAATTCACCGGCTTGCAGGGAGACTTCCATTTCTTTCTGGATCGTCGTGTTGCCGGTGTCCACCAGGAATTGCAGGCGATGGACCTCTTTTTCCAGGTCTGCCAGGGGAATGACTTCCGGCTCACCGTTGGGGAAGTTCATGTCGTGTATCTCAAAGGCTTCAAAGTTGCAGACAACGATCCAACGGGGCGTCTGGTTAAAGGGGAGATACCCGGCATAGCGTCGGGCCTGCTGATATGGCGTCAGCAGTTGACCGTCGGATTGCTTCAATCCCTTTTTGAAGCTGATCCCTCTGCTCTTCTGCTCGATCAGCACTCTCGTTTGAGGGATGTAACCATCAATAAAACTGGTATGTGCCAACTTGACAGGGAGTTCAAATTCCATGAATTTTTCCGGCTCTTCTATGCCGAATACATTCCGCAGTAAGCCCATCCAGAAGCGAGAGGTATCCTGCTTTTCGTCACCATGCCCGGCCCAATCTGCAATGAATTTTCTAACGGCTTGCCGCTGCTGTGCCTCTGTCATATCTGTTTCCTCCCTGCGATGTTTCTGTTTTTAATCTTCGATCCCAAACAGCCGCTTGCCGTTTTCTGTGGTGGCTTCCTCCACCTCCTGCGTCGTCAGGCCTTTGATCTGGGCGATGGTTTCGGCCATGCGGTAGACGTAGCGGGAGTCGCACCGCTTGCCGCGGTAGGGCGTGGGGGCCATGTAGGGGGCGTCTGTTTCGACCATGATGCGGTCCAGGGGCACGGCGGCGATGACCTCCGGGGCTTTGCGGGCGTTTTTGAAGGTGATGGTGCCGGTGAAGGACAGGTGCCAGCCCAGCTTGATGAGCGTCTTGGCGTCCTCCACGCTGCCGGAGTAGCAGTGGAACACGCCGCGCACGCCAGGGAACTCCTTCACGATGGCCAGGCTGTCCCCGTGGGCCTCCCGGTCGTGGACGATGACGGGCATATCTAAGCGCTGCGCCAAGGCGAGCTGGGCGCGAAAGACCTCTTTTTGCAGGTCGCGGGGGACCTCCTGCCAGTAATAGTCCAGGCCGATCTCCCCCACGGCCTTGACCTTGGGGTGGTGGGTCATGGCCTCTACCTGCTCCAGCCAGTCGTCCGGCAGGCCGAGGGCGTCTTCGGGGTGGACCCCGGCGGCGGCGTAGAGGAAGGGGTATTGCTCGGCCAGGGCGATGGACTGGCGGGAGCTTTCCAGGTCACAGCCGGGGCACAGGACCAGGCCGACGTTGGCGGCGGGCAGGGCAGAGAGGACTTCGTCCCGGTCGGGGTCGAACTGCTCGGCGTAATAATGGGCGTGGGTATCAAACAGCATGGTGGCTCAGTCCTCCTTTTCCGGGATCTGCACCAGGGGATGCCGCCCCCGGCTGTCGCTGACTTTTTCCAGCTCCATGACCCGTTCCGGGTCCGCGTTTTGCAGGTGGAGCAGCTTTTCCGCCATGATGCGGGAGAAGCCGGACTGCAAAATGCTCTGGATGATGACGTTTTCCACCGCGCCATCGTCCGCCGCCTGGGGGTCTAAGATGCCCTGGACGGCGGCACGGGTCTGGGCGGTGTAGAAGTTGCCCACCTCTTGCAGCTGGGCGATGTAGCCGGTGTAAAAGCTCTTGATCTCCTCCTCGTTGGCGGTGGAGGGGAGCAGCTGCTGCAGGCCGTTGATGCTGATGCCCTGCTTCAGGGTGAAGATCATAATAAGGAAGGCGATGTGGACCCGGTAATACTTGCGCTTTTCCGGGGCGGGCATGACCTTGAGGCGGACGTAGTTGTTGATGGTCGTGGGGGTCACGGGCTTGTCCTTCGAGTCCTCCATGGGGATGAAGTCCAGGTACTGGCCCAGCAGGGCGATGACCTGATCCATGTACAGACCGATGTCCGGCAGCTCTTTCCAGGCGGGCAGCTTGTAGTTGTTCAAATAATGCTCCCACCGGATGAGCTTGTGGGCGATCAGCTCCTTGTCGTAGCTCATAGTTTCTCTCTTTCCGGACCGAAGAGCGGTCCTCCCATTGTAGTATATTAGAACGAATCGGACCTAGCAGCCCATTTGTAATAAGTATAACACAGGAAACAGATAGAGACAACCAGAAAAAGAACCTATTTTTACAGCATCTTGAGTTGCATATTATCTAGCGCACGGCAGGTCTGCGTTTCTATGGGAATTTGGATTGACTTCGTTCTCTTGGCACACTATAATGTCTGTCAGCCAGAAGTGGAAAATTATGTATTACGGACTGTATCTATGGGGGAGCTGTGATCATGTCAGAAGAAGTCCTACCACGAAAGCTGCGTCTTTCCTCCTTTCAAATCATTATCTTAGGGTTTGCCGGCGTCATCCTGGTGGGTGCGTTGTTGCTGATGCTGCCGCTCGCATCGGCGGAGGGCTGCGTGACGCCGTTTCCTAAAACACTTTTTACGGCAACCTCTGCCGTCTGCGTGACCGGGCTTGTGGTCGAAGACACAGGCAGCTATTGGTCTGTCTTTGGGCAGGCCATTCTCTTGGTGCTCATTCAGGTCGGTGGTCTTGGCGTTGTCACGGTAGCCGTCTTTTTTGTCATGCTGTCCAAGCGAAAAATTTCGCTGATGCAGCGAAGTACCATGCAGGATGCCATTTCTGCGCCGAAGGTCGGCGGGATCGTCCGGCTGACGAAATTCTTTCTCCGTGGAACTTTTTTGATCGAGCTGCTGGGCGCCCTTGTCATGCTGCCGGTGTTTTGCCGGGACTACGGGTGGTCCGGTGTGTGGATGGCGGTGTTTCATTCTGTCTCTGCGTTCTGCAACGCCGGCTTTGATCTCTTGGGGCAGAGCGGCAGCCCCTACCCTTCGCTGACCGGATACGCAGCAGACCCGGTGATCAACCTCACGATCATGCTGCTGATCGTGCTGGGCGGCATCGGATTTTTGACCTGGGATGACGTTTGGGAGAATCGTCTGCACATCCGACGCTATCGGATGCAAAGCAAGGTGATCCTGGTCACAACGTTATGCCTGATCCTCCTGCCAGCGCTCTTTTTCTTCCTGGCGGACTATTCCGCGCTTCCCATCGGGAAACGGCTCCTGGCTTCCTTTTTCCAGGCAGTTTCCCCGAGGACGGCCGGCTTTAACACCATGGATCTTACTGCAATGACAGAAGCGTCTCGGGCCATTATGATCTTACTGATGCTGGTTGGCGGCTCGCCAGGCTCTACCGCAGGCGGAATGAAAACGACTACCTTGGCGGTTCTGCTTGCCAACGCCGTTGCGACCTTCCGCCGCCGGGAGAGCCCGCAGTTTTTTGGACGCAGAGTCGGCTCTGGGGCCGTCAAAACGGCTGCAACGATCTTGAGCATGTATCTCATGCTATTCTTTGGCTGCGGGCTATTTATCAGCATTTATGAGGCCCTGCCGCTGTCTACCTGCCTGTATGAAACGGCGTCTGCCGTGGGGACCGTGGGCTTGACGCTGGGCATCACGCCCCAGCTCCATCTCCCCTCTCAGCTGCTTTTGATCCTCCTGATGTATTTAGGCAGGGTAGGCGGTCTGACCCTGGTCTACGCAGCGATGTCCAGCCGGGAGCCAAGCGTTGCAAAACTACCGCTGGAAAAAATCACCGTCGGATGATCCTCTCAACCATCAGAAGAAGGAGCAAAGTGGAATGAAAAATATATTATTGATCGGCACAGGGCATTTTGGGCACCACATCGCCGTACAGCTGGCGCAGCTTGGCCACCAAGTCATGGCAGTAGACAGCAGAGAGGATCGGATCAACGAGATCCTTCCCTTTGTCACCAGTGCGCAAATCGGTGACGCCACAAACAAAGAATTCCTTCGTTCCCTGGGCGTCGGAAACTATGATGTCTGCTTTGTGACCATCGGCGGCAACTTCCAAAACTCCTTGGAAACGACCTCCCTCATCAAAGAATTGGGCGCTGCCTGTGTTGTCTCCCGCGCAGAGCAGGATGTTCAGGCCAAGTTTCTGCTCCGCAATGGCGCAGACCATGTCGTCTATCCAGAGAAGCAAACGGCCAAATGGGCCGCGATCCGCTACTCTACCGATCATGTTTTTGATTATATCAAGCTCGACGAGCAGCATGCGATCCTGGACGTGGAGGTACCCAAGACCTGGGTGGGGAAAAGCATCGGCGCATTGGATATCCGCCGAAAGTTTGGCGTGAATATTCTTGGTATCAAACGCGACGGAAAAACAGATGTCTCTGTTACCCCTGAGACGATTCTAACAAAAGACATCTCCGTTCTGGCCTTGGGAGAATATAAGGCACTGCGAAAATGCTTTCATCTTTGAGCAGAGCGGTCCAGCCCACCGCCCTGCCAGAGCAGATCTTTGTGCAACAGAAAATTTACAGGAAAACAGAAAATCTCCGTGCGTTTTGCGGGAGAATGTGGTAAGATAAAGAGAATTGACCTGCGGGAGGGGCGTCCGCCCGCAAGTTTCTCGAAGGGAGTCCTGTTTCTATGCGGAAATCCGTACTGCTGCCTGCTGCAGCGGTGGCGGGGGGCGTGGTGGGCCTGCTGGTCCGCCGGGTCTATCTCGCCAACGGCTTTGAGGCCGGCACCGGCCTGCCCATCGCCGGGGCGCCCAGCCTGTGGGCGATGGCCATCGTGACCGTCGTCGTGCTGGGCCTGCTCGTTGCTTTGAGCTGCGGCAAGCATAAGAATTATACCCAGTGCTACACTGGGGCCTTTTATTCCGAACATACCGTCTGCATCGCCGGGATGCTGGCCGGGGCCGTTTTGCTGGGCGTGGGTGGTTTCCTCGCCCTGGCCAACTGGTTCAGCAGCCCCTCTCTGGGTCTGATGGAGAAGCCCCTGCGGCGGGAGCTGAGCGTCACTTGGCTCTACCTCGGCATCTTCTGCCTGCTGGCCGCGGCGGGGATCTATTTCGTCACCCAGAAAATGCGCCGGAAAGAACCGATCCTGACGGCTTGGGCCGCCATGCCCACCCTGGCCGGGTGCCTGTGGGTGGTGGCCAACTACTATGACCACTGGGCCGAAGAGCCGGTGCTGGGGCAGTACGCCATCCCCATGCTGGCCACGGGCCTGTCCATGCTGGGCTGCATGATGATCGGGGCCATGGGCTTTGACAAGGCCCGCGTCTCGACCACCCTGGCCTTCTCCCTGTCCGGGGCCTCGGTGTGCATCATGGCCCTGGCCGACGGACTCAACTGGGCCAATACGGCGATCCTGCTGGGTATGGTCTTCTATCAGCTGTCCATGGCCAGCGCCCTCATCGCCAACGACGACCGCGCCCCCGGCCTGCCCGCCTGCGCAGCGCACTGCAAGCAGTGCCACGGCTGCGCCCCGATGGGCACGCTGAAAAAGAACAAGAAAAAGGCGAAGAAAAAAACCAACGAATCAGGAAAATAATCCGGCATTTCCGGGGCGCTTCTGCGTCCCGGTCCGCCGATGGAGGATCAATATGGAAAGAGAACAGAAGAAAAAGTTTTATATCACCACCCCGATCTACTACCCCTCGGACAAGCTGCACATCGGCCACACCTACTGCACCGTGGCCACCGACGCCATGGCCCGCTATAAGCGACTCCAGGGCTGTGACGTGATGTTCCTGACCGGCACCGATGAGCACGGCCAGAAGATCGAGGACAAGGCCCGCGAGGCCGGCGTCACCCCCCAGCAGTTCGTGGACAACATCGTCACCGGACCCAAGGGCGTGCTGGACCTGTGGAAGCTCATGAACATCTCCAACGACCGCTTCATCCGCACCACCGACGACTATCACGTCGCCGCCATCCAGAAGATCTTCCGCAAGATGTACGACAACGGGGATATTTATAAAGGCAAGTACGTCGGCAAATACTGCAAGCCCTGCGAGTCCTTCTGGACCGAGAGCCAGCTGGTGGACGGCAAGTGTCCCGACTGCGGCCGTGAGGTCCAGGACGCTGAGGAAGAGGCTTACTTCTTCCGGCTGTCCAAGTACGCGGACAAAATTCAGGACCTGCTGGAGAACACCGATTTCTTACAGCCCCGCTCCCGCGTGAACGAGATGGTGAACAACTTCATCAAGCCCGGCCTGGAGGACCTGTGCGTGTCCCGGACCTCCTTCTCCTGGGGCATCCCCGTGGACTTCGACCCCGGCCACGTGGTCTATGTGTGGGTGGACGCCCTGTTCAACTACACCACCGCCCTGGGTCTGTACAACGACAAATACGATGACTATGACCACTATTGGCCCGCCGACTACCACTTCGTCGGCAAGGAGATCGTCCGCTTCCACTCCATCATCTGGCCCGCCATGCTGATGAGCATGGGCATGCCCCTGCCCAAGCACGTCTTCGGCCACGGCTGGCTGCTGCTGGACGGCGGCAAGATGTCCAAGTCCAAGGGCAACGTGGTCGATCCCTACGTCCTGGCGGAGAAGTTCGGCGTGGACGCCCTGCGCTTCTTCCTGATGCGCACCTTCCCCTTCGGCTCCGACGGCAACTTCTCCAATGAGCTGCTCATCAACACCATCAACGTGGACCTGGCCAACGACCTGGGCAACCTGGTCAGCCGGACCACCGCCATGGTCCAGAAATACTTCGGCGGCACCCTGCCCGCCGGCTGCAAGACCTGCGCCGCCCCCGAAGCCTACGACACCGAGCTCATCTCCCTGGCCTCCGGCCTGCGGGACCACTACGAGGCCGACATGGAAGCCTGCGCCCCCCACAAGGCCCTGGAAGAGGTCTTCAAGGTCATCCAGCGGGCCAACAAATACATTGACGAGTCCATGCCCTGGGCCTTGGCCAAGGATATGGACGCCAACGGCACCCGCCTGGCCCACGTCCTGTATAACCTGCTGGAGGCCACCCGCATCTGCGGCATCCTGCTGGCCCCCTTCATCCCGGACTCCTCTGCCAAGCTCTTCGCCCAGATCGGGGCTGACGAGGGCGTGCAGACCTGGGACTCCGCCAAGGTCTGGGGCAGCCGCCCGGAGGACGCCCCCGTCGTGAAGGGCGAGAACCTCTTCCCCCGCATCGACATGGACAAGGCCCTGGAGGAGCTGGAGGCCATTCGCCAGGCCTCTGCCGCCCCCGCCCAGCCCGCCATTGAGACAGAGCCCTGGCAGGAGGACGTGGACTTCGACACCTTCTGCAAGTCCGACTTCCGCGTGGTCAAGGTCAAAGCCTGCGAGGCCGTGAAAAAGTCCAAGAAGCTGCTGAAGTTCACCCTGGACGACGGCTCCGGCACCGACCGCCAGATCCTCTCCGGCATCGCCATGTACTACAAGCCCGAAGACCTGGTGGGCAAGACCCTGGTGGCCATCGTGAACCTGCCCCCCCGCAAGATGATGGGCCAGGAATCCCAGGGCATGCTGCTCTCCGCCGTCCACAAGGAAAACGACGAGGAGCGCCTGAACCTGGTCATGCTGAACGACGCCATCCCCGCCGGCGCGAAGCTCTGCTAAACAACCGATCCCAAAAGCTGCGACAGGACACCCCGCCCTGTCGCAGCTTTTTTCTCGTTTTTTGGATTTTGCTCTACCGGGCCAGGCAGCGCTGCAAACAGTATCTGACGCAAGAAAAAGGGGGTTTCTATGAAAAACGATAGACGATTCTTATCGGGAAGTGACGAGGAACTGATCCAGGCCTTGGAATCTCTGCTCCAGCAAAAAGCCCCGGATCAAGACGCCGTACATGCGATCCTGGATGAGCTGGACCGCCGAAGCAACGCCTCTGCCTTTGATCTGGAACGTGGTTGGTCTGACGTACAGGCACGATCTCGTGCCAGCAAGCTCGAACCCAGGGAAGCAAGCCGCTGGAAAGCGTGGCTGCGCTCTGCCGCCTGTTTCCTTTTGGTTTTGCTCGTGACGTTTGGTGCGGTTCTCGCGCTCAGCCCGGAGGCCCGTGCTGCCGTATCGAACCAGCTGGGCTATGAATCCGTTGGGATCCCGCTTCCCGCCGGGAATATCACGATCCAACTCAGCGGGGAGGGCGGCGGCTTCTATACCAGCGAGCACTTTGCCTGCGTGAAAGAGAACGGAGACCAGTTGTCCTATGCCTTCCAAAACAACGGAACGGAGGCTTGCTATGTCAGCCTATATAAAGTGGGCCTGTTGGGAGGATACAAAAAGGTCACAGAGTCGATCCTCATCCAGCCCGGAGAGACCGGGCATGGGACCTACGAAGGCCCCGGCAACGGGACCTATTGCATCCGCGTCTCTTCCCAGTTTGGAGGAGGCATCTGCGGCACGCTGGATGCTACGCAAACTGTATACTTGACATCGGACCAGGAATAGACTATACTGACAGTGGACGAAAGTGATGCTATATTTCATCCACATCAGCTTACAAAACGAAGACCTTGGAAGCCGCTACTTCCAAGGTCTTCTATTCTTCATTTCTATTCTGTGTCACTTCACAAAGACGCTGAGCATACTACGCCTTAGGCTGGCTACCGATCTGTCTTTCTGTTCTTTCTGTTATCCAACCATTTGCAGATATAGTAAGAAACTATTCCTGCCAAGACAGACAGAAAGAAGGATGCTATCATCGCAACCACATCAGCTCACCTCCCTCCTCGCCGAAGGGTCGGCAGCAAAGACAGTATATCAGAATCGTCTTAATTCGACAAGATTTGCGATGAAATAACCGCCATCGCTTTCGCTCCGCGTTGACAGCCCCCGCCCTCTGGTGTATCATCAAGATAGAAACGATTCCCAGGGACAAGGAGGAACCAACATGAAAAAGATCGTATTGCCCATCGATGGCAGCACCCGCAGCCAGCGCACCATTGCCATTACCAAGCAGATCTTCCACGGCCAGGACGCGGAGATCACTCTCCTCATGGTCCTGCCGGAGCCGCGCTACACCGACGCCCAGGCCGAGCGGGACCGGGCGACCATCCAGGCCAACCAGGAGCTGGCCGACTTCGCCAAGGAGTTTGCCGGCTGGAAGGTCAAAACCGTTCTCCTGCGGGGTCACCCCGGCCCGGAGATCGTGCAGTACGCCAGAGACCACGGATACGACACCCTGGTCATGACCCGCTCCAGCCGCGGCCCGCTGCAAAAGCTGGGCTCCGTGGCCACCTACATCGTCCGCAACGCCCAGTTCTTGGACCTGATCGTCATGCGGGAAGATGTCGTGTAAAATTTCATCTTGAGACAGACCAAGGCCCCGTCCGACTGGACGGGGCCTGTTTTTGCTTTATTTCAGCGTGACTTTTCGCAGGACGCGGCGGTAGGATGCCTTCCCCGGCTCTGGCTGGGTGACGGCTTCCAGCAGTCCATCCCGGATCAACTGCTCCATTCGCAGGGCCAAAAACTCATCGGAAATGGGCATTTGCGTGACACCCAAGACCCTGCCAATGACTTCTTCCTCCCGAAATTCTTCGGGCTGAGCAGCGATCTCCTGGAAAAGGAAGAAGTCATACAGCGTCTCCGGGGCGCTGACCAGGCGGCCATTTAAGACGGCCCGGAGGGGCGCGTTTTCCCGGCGCAACTCCTTCCAACGGTCGGCCATGGCCCGCAGCAGGGGAGAGGGGAGCCGAACACCCGCCGTCTTCCAGCGGCTCCATTCCTCCGGGCACACTTCGCCCCACGCACGGTATTGGACCACAACGCCGTCCTCCCGTTCCAGAAAGGCGGGAAGCTCGACCAAAGATACATCTAAGTTCTCCCAGCCCAAGGGTTCCAACTGGGCAACCAGCCAGTATAGGCCGCATTTTTCCTGGGGCGCATCGCTGCTCCAGATGCGAAGCGGCGTGTCCTTGGCCTGGGCAAGCAAAGCGGCCAGAGGCTCGCGGGCCACCGCAAAATCTTTCTGAATGTCTCCCCGGTCCAGCGGGAGCGGAAAGCAGAAGAGATTTTCCGGCTTGCGGTGGGTGGCATTTATCGCGGCCTGCTCCATGCTGCCCAAAACGCTCTCGTTAAACACGATCTCCAGCATTACGGTTTCTCCTTCGGCGGTTCGTCTTCCTGGGACTTTTCCAGGGTGACAGGGGGGGCCTGGGGGGCGTCTGTTGCAGGCGGCTCTTCCGCAGGCTTGTCCTCTGCGGGCGGATCCTCCGTTTTGTCCTCTGCGGGGGCCGCTGGTGTGGCGGTGGATTCGGCCCGGAGGGGGGAGTCTGCCGCAGCGGGGTCGCGGCCCTCGATGATGGCGACCATTTCCGCGCCGGTGATGGTCTCCTTTTCCAGCAGATAGGCCACGACGGCGTCCATCTCCTGGCGGCTGTCCCGGATGATCTGGACCGCTGCGGCGTAGCACTGGTCCAGGATGGCGCGGACGGCCTCGTCCAGGGCAGCGGCGGTGTCCTGGGCGCAGTCCATGCCGTAGCCGCCGTCGAGATACTGGCTGCGCTTGGAGGCCAGGGCCATCATGCCGAAGCGGTCGCTCATGCCGTACATGGCGACCATGTTGCGGGCCACGGATGTGGCGTCCTGAATGTCCTGCGCGGCCCCGTTGGTCATGGTGTTCATCACCACTTCCTCGGCGGCGCGGCCGCCCATGGAGACGGCGATGCGGGCCAGAAGCTCATCGCGGGTGCGCAGCTCGGTCTTGTCCTCCTCCGGCATGAGCAGGGTGTAGCCCAGAGAGCCTTGCGTGTGGGGGACGATGGTGATCTTCTGGACAGGCTCCGTGTTCTTCTGCTTGTAAGCAACCATGGCGTGGCCGACCTCGTGGTAGGCCACGAGCTTTTTCTCAAACTCGGTGAGGACACTGCCCTTCTTCTCGGTGCCGGCGATGACCAGCTCGAAGGCGGCCAGCAGGTCCTCCTGCTTCACGGCCCGGCGGCCCAGACGGACAGCCCGCAGGGCGGCTTCGTTGACCAGGTTGGCCAGGTCCGCGCCCACGCACCCGGCCGTGGCCAGGGCGACCTTTTTCAGGTCCACGTCCTCGGCCAGACGGATGCGGCGGGTGTGCACTTGCAGGGTGGCCAGACGGCCCGCCAGGTTGGGCCGGTCGATGGTGATGCGGCGGTCGAACCGACCGGGACGCAGCAGGGCCTGGTCCAGGACCTCCGGGCGGTTGGTGGCGGCCAGGAGGATGACGCCCTTGGAGGGGTCGAAGCCGTCCATCTCCGCCAGGAGCTGGTTCAGGGTCTGCTCGCGCTCGTCGTTGCCGCCCATGCGATTGTCACGGGATTTGCCGATGGTGTCGATCTCGTCGATGAAGACGATGCAAGGGGCGACTTTGTTGGCCTCCTTGAAGAGGTCCCGGACACGGGACGCGCCCACGCCCACGAACATCTCCACAAAGTCCGAGCCGGAGATGGAGAAGAAGGGAACCCCTGCCTCTCCCGCCACGGCCTTGGCCAGCAGGGTCTTGCCGGTGCCCGGCGGGCCGACGAGCAGAGCGCCCTTGGGGAGCTTCGCGCCGATCTCGGTGTATTTGCCGGGGTTGTGGAGGAAGTCGATGATCTCCTCCAGGGATTCTTTTGCCTCGTCCTGACCGGCCACATCTGCGAAGGTCACGCCGGTGGACTTTTCCATATAGACCTTGGCGTTGGACTTACCCACGCCGCCAAGACCGCCGGGGCCGCCCATGCGGCGCATGATGAAGATGAGGGCGCCGGTCATAATGACCACGGGCAGGACGTAGCTCAGAAGCATGTTCATGAGCAGGGAGGTCTCTTTTTCCATGGTGAAGGCATAGGCGACGTTGTGCTGCTTCAGAACGGGCAGCAGGTCGTCGTCCCGATAGCCCTGGCCCTGGGGGGGCGCAGTGATGTAGCAGGTGGCCCCACCCTTTTCCATCTGTTCGGCCAGGACTTTTGCCAGGTCCTGGTCGCTGCTCTGACCGCTGGGCTGGGTGATCCCGGCGGGCAGGTCTTTGCTTAAATAAAATGTGATCTGTTTGTTGGCCAGCTCTGCCGTGGCGACCTCGTTGTTCTCCACCATCTGGATGAACTCGGAGTACGTCACCTCTTTGGTCCCGGCGTTGGCGATCTCCCCGGCGATGAAGTTGAAAATGATCACCAGCACCAAAGCCCAAACCAGGGCACCGACGAAAAAGCCGCGCTTTTTCGGACCCTGGCCGCCTTTATTATTTTTGTTGTCTTGATTGGGATTCAACGGTCTTGTCCCTCCGTTCCGGGGGAATTTCCCCGATTCTTGTAGCGTTATGGTACCATATTTCCCCATCCATTGCAAGAAACGGGGTGTGTCGCAGGTGTTAAGAAATTGTGAATGGGCGAGAACATTTCCTGGGAAAAAAGGGGTTTCTCTTCCCCGCCCAGTATGTTATAATCATTGGATATGAACCTGATACTAACCTGCGCAGAAGCGCCGGGTTTTTGTCCTGCAATTTCTTCCTGCGGCCTTCGCGCCGAGATCGGAGTTTACTTTGAAACAGAATCCAAATCCCAAAGAAAAGCGTCCCCGCCCCACCCGTGAGCGGGACGAAGCCCCTGCCGACGGCATCATCGAGGGCCGCAACGCGGTCATCGAAGCCCTGAGAGCCGGGACCAACATCGACAAGATCTTTATTATGAAGGGCGAGGTGGACACCGCCCTGGGCCACATCGCCTCCACCGCCCGGAGCCGGGGCATCGTCGTCGCCGACGCGGACAAGCGCAAGCTCGACGGCATGAGCCGCACCCACGCCCACCAGGGCGTCATCGCCGTGGCCGCCGTGCGGGAGTATGTCTCCATTGAGGACATCCTGCAAGCAGCCAAGGACAAGGGGGAGCCGCCCCTGCTGGTCATCTGCGACGAGCTTTCGGACCCCCATAATTTGGGGGCCGTGATCCGGACGGCGGAGTGTGCCGGGGCCCACGGAGTCGTCATCCCCAAGCGCCGGAGCGCGGGCCTGACTGCCGTGGTCGCCAAGACCTCTGCCGGGGCCGTGTCCCACATCCCCGTGGCCCGCGTGGCCAACCTGCCCTCTCTGCTCAAGGAGCTGAAAAAGGCGGGGCTGTGGATCTTCGGCTCCGCCGCCGACGGCACCACGCCCCTGTATGACGCCGACCTGAAAGGCCCCGCCGCCATCGTGATCGGCTCGGAAGGGGAGGGCATGAGCCGTCTCGTCACGGAAAACTGTGACTTCTTGGTCAGCATTCCCATGAAGGGCAAGCTCAACTCCCTGAACGCCAGCGCCGCCGCCGCCATCCTGCTGTATGAGGCCGTGCGGCAGCGGCTGTGATCTTAGACCTGTGAGGGATCTCTATGTCCGATGACAACAAATTCAGCTTAGGGGATATTCTCTGGGAGTACGCCGACTACACCCCGCCGAAGGCCGGCAAGGCAAAGCGTCCGGCGGCGCCCCCCCTGGCCCCCAAGGGCGCCACGGGCCAGCCGGGGATCACCTCCCCCCAGCCCCAGCAGCCGGCCCAGCCCGCCCAAGCGCCCGCGGCCCAACCGGCCCAGGGGCAGCCGCCCGCGGCTCAACCCAAACCGCAGGCCACCCCACCCCAGCCGCCCCAAGCGTCCCAACAACCCAAACCCGGCCCGGCCCAGAAGCCGACGCCGCCCCAAACCCCAAAGCCAGACCCGTCAAAACAAGCAGCGCCCCAGCAGCAAAAACCTGCCCCGGTCCAGCAACCCCAGCCCAAAGGGGCGTCCGTAGGGACCGCTGACCCCAGCGGCCCGCAGCCTGCCGGTCAGCAACCACCCCAGCAACCCAAGCCGGAACGTCCCGCCAGCCAGCCGACCCCCTCCACGGAGCCGCTCCCGGCCAACCAAGCCCCGGCGGGGCAAGCTCCCCAGCAGCCAGGGGCACCCCAACCCAAAGCCAAGCCCGTAGGGGCCGCTGACCCCAGCGGCCCGCAACCCGCCGGTCAACCACAAACCCAAGCCCAACCGGCCCAAGCGCCCCAGCAGCCAGAGGCACCCCAACCCAAAGCCGAGCCAGCCGGGGCCACTGCCCCCAACAGCCCGCAGCCTGCCGACCAACCCCAGGCCCAAGCCCAACTGACCCAAGGTCCCCAACAGCCAGGGGCACCCCAACCCAAAGCCGAGCCCGTAGGGGCCGCTGACCCCAGCGGCCCGCAGCCTGCCGGCCAACCACAGGCCCAAGCACAGCCGACGGCTCAGCCCCAGACCGGCGTCCCCCAGGACAACGGCCCGGATCTGATCGGCTTCACGCCCGACCCCAACGCCAAAAAGCCCGGCCCCGCCCAGGCGGCGGGCCAACCCGGCCAAACCGCCCAGCAGCCCCTCAAGGGCTTCGGCCCCAAGGCCCAGATGGGACAGTTCAGCAAGGCCTTTGAGGGCTTCCACCCCTTCAAGGACCGCAAGGCCAAGGCCCAGGCGGCCCCACCCCCCGACGCCCCCCCGGCCCAGCTCTCCCTAGAGTACAGCGTGGGACTCAAGCCCCTGAAAAACAAGACCATTGGGGCAGCCGTCCTGGCGGTGGTCCTATTGGTGCTGGCCTTTCTGGACACGGGGATCCTCTCGTTCCTCACAGACCTCGTCCCGGAAGACATCCTGCTCTACGCCAGCCTGGGCGGCTTTGTGGTCTGCTGTGCGCTGGCCTGGGATGTGCTGAAGGATGGCTTGGTCCAGCTGACGAACTTCACACCGGGCAGCAGTACGCTGGCCCTGTTTGCCGCCGCGTTCACCCTGGCCGACGGCGTGACCATGGTGCTGACCCCCCTGCGGGAGAGCGCCGTGCCCTTCTTCGCCCCCTGCGCCCTGGTGCTGCTGTTCCAGCTCATCGGGCAATACTGTGAGCGGGCCTCGAAGTTCCAGGCTTGCCGGACGGCCTCGTCCGTGGCGCGGCCTTACGTCGTGACCCAAGACCCGGACGTCTTAGCCGGGAAGACCGGCTTCCGCAAGTGGCTGGGCCTGCCCAAGGGCTTCGGCAGCCAGATCCGCACCACCAGCCAGGCCGACGAGAGGTTCCAGAAGCTCACGCCGGTTTTGATGACGGCCTGCGTGTGTCTGGCCCTGCTGACAACGGTCGCCCACCACCAGCCCAAGCTGGTGCTCTGGTCCCTGTCGGCGCTGTTTACGGCGTCGGCCACGTTGGGCGCGTCGTTGACGCTGAGCTTCCCCCTGCAAATTCTGGGGAGCAAGCTGGCCACCTTGGGCGTGGCTCTGGCCGGTTGGCCGGGCATCGCCGCGGCCAAGGGCTGCCGCGCCGCCCTGCTGACGGACAACGACCTCTATCCCCCCGGCACCGTCACCCTGGCCAACTCCAAGCCCCTTTCCAATTTACCCATGGACCGGGTGGTGGCCTACACGGCCTCGGCCATCCGGGCCTCCGGCTCCGGGCTGAGCTATCTCTTCGACAAGCTCCTGCGCTCGGAGGGGGCCAAGTACCTGCCCATCGAAAAGATCCTGCTCCAGGACAACGGCCTCATCGCCCAGACCCAGGGCCAGCAGATCTTGGTGGGCAACAGCGACTTCATGAGCAAGCAGGGCATCGCCCTGCCCACGGGCATCAAGTATAAAAACACGGTCTTCTGCGCGGTGGACCGGGAGCTCATCGGCATGTTCGGCGTGAGGTACGCCCTGCACACCACCATCGTCCCCTCCCTGCAATCCCTGCTGGGTCACCGCATCGCGCCGGTGCTGGTGACGAGAGACTTCAACATCAACCCCAAGCGGATGCGCTTCTCCGACCGGCTGAACAAGGATTCCCTGACCTACCCGGACTTACAGCGCCGGGTGACCCTCTCCGGTCCCAACCAGGCCCACGGCCAGACCATCGTGGCCGTCCTCTGCCGGGAGGGCATGGCCCCCTTCACCCTGGCCCTCATCGCCGCCAAGCGTGTGCGCCGGGCCGCGGGGCTGAGCAGCTTTTTCGTGCGATTGAGCGCCTGCGTGGGTGTGATCTTAACGGCAACGCTCTCCAGCGCGGGAGCGCTGGGCGCCATGTCCGCGTGGCACATGGCCCTCTTCCTGCTGCTGTGGTTCGTGCCGGTGCTCTTGCTGTCCCTCTGGACAGAGCAATACTGAGTAAACTCAACTATTTTCTAAAAAGGACTTGCTGTGCATGATTTCGCAGCAAGTCCTTAAATTTTATCAGATAGATGCATCATGCATTGCAATCTGCATAAGATGCAAGTATAATAGACGTGAAAGGAGTGGATCTAGTATGGCCACGACAACAAATTTCAGTGTCCGTATGGATGGTGACATTAAGAAGCAGTGCGAGGCGTTGTATGGAGAGCTTGGGATCAACCTGACCACAGCGATCAATGTATTTTTACGGCAATCGCTCCGGGTCGGAGGCTTCCCCTTTGATGTCCGGCTGGATCAGCCGAACAAGGAAACGATTGCCGCTATGCTGGAAGCGGAGCGCATCGCCAGAGATCCTTCCGTGAAGCGCTACTCGGATGTGGAGGAAGCACTGAGGGCTTT
>SFHQ01000006.1 GCA_004556345.1 Clostridiales bacterium
TGCCACCGGTGTTTTGGTGGCAAATAGACGATGCTCTACCAAAACTGCGATCCAGTTCAAAATCGTATACTCTGCGCTGTTCAAATGCAGGATGTTCAGATATTCCGTGTCCAAGGTGTATCGGTTGGCAAAACCATCGTGCAAAGAAGAGACCGCCCATTCTTTCGCGAGGTCTTTATCTTCCGTGCAGTAAAACCCGACGCCAAAGTCGTTGTTCTTTCTCCCCGCCCCAAAAACCGGGTGTTCTATGATCTCTTCCGAACCGTGGTATATTGTCATTCGTTTCTCCATGATCTTTCCCCCTCCTTTTCTTTTGATTATATCACCACAGTGATAGTAAAGTAAAGTCTAAAAAACTCCCGCCGCATCTTTTGAAGTGATGCAACGGGAGTTCTCTTTCATCTTATCTTTATCTTTTGAAAATAGGACGCTTTACAGCTTACAGTAAGCCACCGCCGTCTGTGCGGCCAGCTTGGCGTTGTTGAAGACCAGCTGGATGTTGGCGTCCAGGCTGTCACCGCCGGTGATCTCCTTGACCTTGGCCAGCAGGAAGGGGGTCGTCTCCTTGCCGTGGATGCCCTTCTCCTTGGCCTCCTCAATGGCCCGGTCGATGACGGCGTTGATGGCGTCAGCGTCCATGGAGTACTCCTCCGGGATGGGGTTCGTGACCAGCACGCCGCCCTTCAGGCCCAGGTCGTGCTGGGTCTTGAGGATCTTGGCCAGCTCCTCCGGGGTGTCGACCTGATAGTCCACAGACAGACCGGACTTGCGGGTGTAGAAGGCGGGCAGCTCCTTGGTCTGGTAGCCCAGGACGGGGACGCCGTGGGTCTCCAGATACTCCAGGGTCAGCTTCAGATCCAGGATGGCCTTGGCCCCGGCGCAGACGACCATCACGTCGGTCTGGCCCAGCTCCTCCAGGTCAGCGGAGACATCCATGGTGGTCTCTGCGCCGCGATGCACGCCGCCGATGCCGCCGGTGGCGAAGATCTTGATGCCCGCCATGTTGGCGATCATCATGGTGGTGGTCACGGTGGTGGCGCCGTCAGCCCCCTTGGCGACCAGCACAGCCAGGTCCCGGCGGGAAGCCTTGGTCACGGCCTGGCCCTGCTTGCCCAGGTACTCGATCTCGTCCTTGGTCAGGCCGGCCTTCAGGCGGCCGCCCAGAATGGCGATGGTGGCGGGGACTGCGCCGTTGGAACGGATGATCTCCTCGACCTTGAGGGCAGTCTCCACGTTCTGGGGGTAGGGCATCCCGTGGGAGATGATGGTGGATTCCAGCGCCACGACGGGCTTGCCCTCGGCCAGGGCCTGGGCAACTTCGGGATTCACGTCAAGATACTGATTCAAGTTATTCATGGTTAAATTCCTCCTGTTCCTGCATCCGCCGCTGGACTGCGTCCGCGGACATATCGGGGTTGATGGTCTTTTCGCCTTCCACCGCAATGGCGGCGGCGGCGTTGGCGGCACGGGCGCTCCCGATCAGATCCTCCCCCTCCAGGAAGGACCAGGCCAGGGCGGCGGCAAAGGCGTCCCCCGCGCCGGTGGCGCTCTTGGGCTGAGCCGGGCAGCAGGGCAGCCAGACGTCCTGCTCGTGGTCGGCGGCGAACACGCCCTGCTCCCCCAGGGAGATGAAGACGCGCTGCAAGCCCGTGCCCAGCAGCACCTTGGCCGCCTGACGGGCGCTGTCCCGGTCGGTGATCTTCACGCCGGAGAGGGACTCAGCCTCCAGCCGGTTGGGTTTCAGGGTGTGTATTTTGCCCAGAATGGGCCGGATCTTCTCCGACTTCACGGTGGACACCGGGTCCACCAGCAGCGGAGCCGTGCAGTGGCTGGCCAGATACTCCAGGGCTTCCGCCGGGAGATTGGCGTCGGCCACCACCAGGGAGGCACCGTTCAAAAAGCCCTGGTTGTGGGCAAAGTAGGCGGGGGTCAGTTTTTCATAGATGTCCATGTCGGACACGGCCAGGACCATGTCCCCCGTCTCGTCGCTGAGGAAGAGATACGAGGACGTCGTCCCGCCGGGGACGTGCAGGGCACGGCTGAGGTCGATGCCCAGGCGCTGGCAGGACTCCGTGACGAGGCCCGCGTTGGGGTCCTCCCCCAGGGCCGTGAGGAGGGAGACCTTGACGCCCAGCATCCGCAGGTTGTGGGCGATGTTCCGCCCTACGCCGCCCATGCTGACGGTGACGGTGCCGGGGTTGGAGTCCCGGCCCACCAAAGGCCCGGCGGAGCGGCCGCCAATGTCGACGTTCACCGCCCCGGCCACGGCCACATAGCCCACCTCCGGCAGGATGTAGCCCTTGCCGACGATGTGGCCCTTCTTCATTAAATTCGAGACGTGGACCGCCACGGAAGAGCGGGCGATGCCGGCCCGCTTGGCCAGGGTCTCCTGGGTGACCATCGGGTCCTGGATGATCCAGTCCAGGATCTGTCGTTCTCGCTTGGTCATTGGCTTCCCTCCATAAACATGAGTTTATTTTCTAATCTTCTGCTTATTTTATCATACTTTTTCGTTCTGTCAAGTCCCTGGGGCAAGTTTTTCGCAAAGTTAGCCCATACTATCTTTTCCGTCGTTTCAGGGCTAAAACGGATGCTTTTTCCCGTCTCCGGTTGATTCCAATTCTCGTTTCAGTTTTGCAACACGTTTCAGTTTTGCATCGATCGACTGCCCGAAGGAGCCTCCTAAGGTTCCCCGTTTTTTAGAAAATGATACTGTCCGCTGCTTTGATTTTCCAGTTTTCCAAGCGATCTCCGGAAACGCAACGGGGCAAACCAACTTTTTTCGCGGAAATTCCGCGAATTTTTTTGTTTTTCTTTTTGTTTGGCACGGAAATTGCTTGTATAGTAAGGCGACAACCCCCACCGCACAAACCACAGAACAAGACAGACAGAACGAGAAGGAGGTCATTCGGATGACTTGGAGAACCTGGTACAAAGAGCATCTCTTCACCCCTGCGCAGGCCGTGCAGCAGATCAAGTCCGGCCAGCGGGTGGTGGTCGCCCACGCCTGCGGCGAGCCGTCCATCATTCTGGACGCCCTGGTCGCCCACGCCGCCCAGTATGAAAACGTGGAGATCATCCACATGGTCGCCATGGGCAAGGCAGCCTACTGCCAGCCCCAGTATGACAAAAACTTCCACCACAACGCCTTCTTCCTGGGCGGCTCCACCCGTGCCGCCGCCGCCGAGGGCCGCGTGGATTTCACCCCGGTGTATTTTTCCGAAATTCCCAGCCTCCTACGGGAGGACCTGCGGCCCAACGTGACCCTGCTCCAGTGCTCTCCCCCCGATGCCCACGGCTATGTGAGCCTGGGCGTTTCCGTGGACTACACCAAGCCCGCCGCCGAGGCCTCTGACCTGGTCATCGCCCAGGTCAATCAAAATATGCCCCGCACCCTGGGCGACAGCTTCCTGCACGTCACCCAGATCGGCTGCCTGGTCGAGGCCGACACCCCCGTCATTGAGCTGGCTCCCCCCAAGATCGGCGACGTGGAGCGGGCCATCGGTGAGAACGTCGCCAGCCTGGTGCGGGACGGCGATACCCTTCAGCTGGGCATCGGCGCCATTCCCGACGCCGTGCTGCTGTTCCTGAAAGAGAAGAACGACCTGGGCATCCACACCGAAATGTTCTCCGACGGTGTCGTGGAGCTGGTCGAGGCCGGCGTTATCACCAACAAGGCCAAGACCCTGCACCGGGGCCAGAGTATAGCCACTTTCCTGATGGGCACCCGCCGCCTGTATGACTACGTGAACAACAACCCCGCCGTGGCCATGTACCCCGTGGATTACGTCAACGATCCCTACGTCATCGGTCAGAACGACAATTTAGTCTCCATCAACTCCTGCGTGCAGGTGGATATCATGGGACAGGTCGTCTCCACCTCCGCCGGTCTGCGGCAGATCTCCGGTGTGGGCGGGCAGGTGGACTTCGTCCGGGGCGCAAACCTCTCCAAAGGCGGCCGGGCCATCATGGCCATGCCCTCCACCACCGGCAAGGGCAAGATCTCCAAGATCGTCCCCTTCCTGGACCAGGGCTCCGCCGTCACCACCACCCGGAACGAAGTCAACTATGTCATCACGGAATACGGCATCGCCAAGCTCAAGGGCAAGAGCCTGCGCCAACGGGCCGAAGCGCTCATCCGCATCGCCCACCCCGACTTCCGGGACGAGCTGACCGCCGAATTCCGCCGCCGCTATCCCAGAGACTATTAAGCACGCCCCGAACACCACGAAAGGAAGGATCCCTCTATGACGCAGTTTTCCGTACACCCCACCATCCAGCTCTGCGACACCTGTCAGGAGCTGGCAAACACCTACGACCTGGGTCCCCAGGACCTGCTCTTCACCAACGACTTTCTGTTCGACCCCTACTTTGCCCCCTTGGACCTGAAGTGTCCTGTGCTCTTCCAGGAGAAGTATGGCCTGGGCGAGCCGACCGATGAGATGGTCGAGGCCATTTATCAGGACATGCCCAAGGACATCACTCGCATCGTCGCCGTGGGCGGCGGCACCGTTCTGGACGTAGCAAAAATTCTGTCCCTCAAGCACGTCTCTCCCATCCTGGACCTGTATGACGGCAAGCTGCCCATCGAGAAGGGCAAGGAGCTGATCTTAGTGCCCACCACCTGCGGCACCGGCACCGAGGTCACGAACATCTCCATCCTGGCCCTGCTCTCCCGCCGGACCAAGAAGGGCTTGGCCAACGACGCCATGTATGCCGACCAGGCCGTGATGATCCCGGAGCTGCTAGGAGGACTGCCCTTCCGGTTCTTTGCCACCAGCTCCATCGACGCACTGATCCACGCCATCGAGTCCAGCCTCTCCCCCAAGGCAAACCCCATCACCAAGCTCTTTGGCTACCAGGCCATTGAGATGATCTTAAAAGGCTACCAGGCCATCCAGAAGGACGGCCCCGATGCCCGTCTGCCCCTGCTGGGCGACTTCCTGCTGGCCAGCAACTTCGCCGGCATCGCCTTCGGAAACGCCGGCTGTGCCGCCGTCCACGCCCTGGCCTACCCTCTGGGCGCTGTCTATCACGTCCCCCACGGCGAGTCCAACTATGCCGTCTTCACCGGCGTGATGAACCAGTACATGCGCCTCAAGACCGACGGAGCCATTGCCGAGCTGAACCAATTCATGGCCAACATCCTGGGCTGCGAGGTGGGCAACCTCTACACCGCTCTGGAGGACCTGTTGGGCTGCCTGATCCCCAAGAAGTCCCTGCGGGAGTACGGCATGACTGAGGCCGAGATCGAAACCTTCGCCGACTCCGTGGTGGAGAACCAGCAGCGTCTGCTGGCCAACAACTTCGTGCCTCTGACCCGCAATCAGATCCGCGATATCTATCGCGCTGTCTACTAATTCTTCACACCGTCCACCAAAACACGACCAATTTTTATTGAGAAAGGAACTGATTCTTATGCTGCGCACTGCTCTTCCTCAGATCGTCACCGGTACTCTGCCCGGCCCCAAGGCCAAGGAGATCATCGACCGCCGCGCCGCCTCTGTCCCCGGCGCCATCCGCTGTGCTTACCCCGTCGCCATTGAAAGAGGCGAGGGCGCCATGATCCAGGACGTGGACGGCAACATCCTCATGGACTGGATCGGCGGCGTGGGCGTGCTGAACATCGGCTTCTCCCACCCGGAGATCATCGAGGCCGTCAAGGCCCAGGCCGACAAGTACTTCCACGGCATGTTCAACATCGTCACCCACGAGGGGTACGTGGCGCTGGCCGAGAAGCTGGCCCAGATCGTCCCCGTGCAGGGCGAGCGCAAGAAGGTCTTCTTCGCCAACTCCGGTGCCGAGGCCGACGAGAACGCCGTCAAGATCGCCAAGGCTTACACCGGCCGCCCCAACATCATCGTCTTCTCCGGTGCCTTCCACGGCCGCACCATGC
This sequence comes from Clostridiales bacterium, assembly GCA_004556345.1. Taxonomy (GTDB): domain Bacteria; phylum Bacillota; class Clostridia; order Oscillospirales; family Oscillospiraceae; genus Evtepia. The sequence goes on from SFHQ01000006.1 coordinate 5,897, forward strand.
TGACCATGACCATGACCGCCAAGAAGGCCTACACCACCGGCATGGGTCCGCTGGTGAACGGCGTCTTCCGCGCCCACTTCCCCGACCTGTACCGCGGCAAGGGCACCGAGGCGGAGATCATCCAGAACGCCCTGACCAGCGTCGAGGACCTGTTCGAGGACGCTTGCCCCGCCGATACCGTGGCGGCCATCATCCTGGAGCCTTTGCAGGGCGAGGGCGGTTTCATCCCCGCGCCCATCGAGTTTGTGAAGGGCCTGCGCAAGATCTGTGACGACCACGGCATCCTGCTCATCGCCGATGAGGTGCAGAGCGGCTTCTGCCGGACCGGCCAGATGTTCGCCTCCCAGTATTGGCAGGACGCCGGCTGCGCCCCCGACATCCTGGCGACCGCCAAGTCCATCGCCGCCGGTCTGCCCATCAGCGCCATCATCGCCCGCAGCGAGATCATGGACGCCGTGCCCGCCGGCACCATCGGCGGCACCTTCTGCGGCAACCCCCTGGCCTGCGCCGCCGCGCTCAAGACCATCGAGATCATGGAGCGCGACGACCTGGCCGCCCGTTCCCGCCAGATTGGCGAGAAGGTCATGGCCCGCGCCCGCCAGTGGCAGAAGAAGTATCCCGTCGTCGGCAACGTCCGCGGCCTGGGTGCCATGGTCGGCATCGAGTTCGTCGAGAACCAGGAGACCAAAAAGCCCAACAAGACCATCGTCCCCGCCATGGTCCAGGACTGCGTCCAGCGCGGCCTGATGATCGAGCCGGCCGGCCGCTGGAATCAGGTCATCCGCTTCCTGGCTCCCCTGGTCATCACCGAGGAGCAGCTGGCGTGGGGTCTGGACGCAATGGAGGCCTCCATCCTGGCCTGCATGGACAAGTAAACAGGAGCAGCAGCCCCTACCGATCACAAATCAAACACGGGGCTGGGTGCTTCTCGGCCTCAGCCCCGAACAATTTCTCAGGCTGCCCAACCAGCCTGGGAAAGAGACTCAAAAGAGGTGAGGTAATATGAGTAACACACCCCAAACCAAAAAAGGACTCGGCACCTTCGACTTTTTCTGCGTCGGCTTCGGTGCCATTGTCGTTGTCGGCTGGGCCGTCTCCCTGAACAAGTGGATGGCCAGCGCCGGCGGCCCCGTTCCCGCTGCCCTGGGCTATCTGATCACACTGGTCTTGATGGTCCCCGTGGGACTATGTTTCGCCGAATTGGTCCCCATGCTCCCCGTGGCAGGCGGCACGACCGCATTCACCTACCGGGCGTTTGGTGAGAAAGCCTCCTATGTGGCAGGCTGGCTCACGCTGGGCGCGTTCCTTACCCTCATGCCCTGGGAAGCCATCTACGTGGTAGACATCGCTTCCATCCTCTTCCCCGCCCTGAAGGCAGGCGCACCTCTGTATGTTTTGGCTGGCTCGGATATTTATTTGGGTCACATCGTCGTGGGGACCATCATTGCGCTGTTCTTTTTCTACATTAACTACAAGGGGGCCGACCTGGCTGCCGGCTTGCAGAAAGTGCTGTGCATTTTCCTCATCGGCGTGGGTGTGCTGTCCATGGTCTGCGGCCTCGTGAAGTTTGACGTCAACAACCTGATGCCCGTCTACGAAAACATCGGCACCAGCGCCCACAACAGCATGTTCGGCGGTATGTTTGCCATTCTGGCCACCTCTCCCTTCTTCCTGTGTGGCTTTGAGAACATCCCCCAGGCCGTGGAAGACGCGGGCGGCTCCCACAAAAAGGTCGGTTTCACCGTCCTGCTGTCCATCATCATGGCCTGTCTGTTCTACGCCCTGCTGCTGTTCTGCATCGGCGCTGCCTGGCCCTGGCAGGACTTCTATCTGAACACCGAGTCCCCCGCCGCCGCCAACGTCTTTGCGAAGATCTTTGCCGGCAGCGCCATGGGCAACGTCATGTACATCCTGCTCTGCGCCGGTGCCCTGTGCGGCCTGCTGACCACCTGGAACAGCTTCTTCATGGGCACAGCCAACCTGATGATGGCTCTGGCCCGGACGCACATGCTGCCCTTTGCGCTCTCCAAGCGCTCGGCCAAGACCGGCACCCCCGTGAACGCGCTGATCGTCTGCCTGGTGGCCTCCATCGTCGGCCCCTTCCTGGGTCTGGGGCTGATCGACCCGCTGACGACCTTCAGCGCCGCGGCCTACGTCGTCTCCTGGGGCCTGGCTGCCTTCTGCCTGATTAAGCTGCGGAAAACCGAGCCGAATCTGCCCCGGCCCTATAAGATCCCCGGCGGCCTGCCCATGGCCTGGTTCGCCGCTCTGTCGATGGTCGCCATCCTGATCATGATGTTCATCCCCGGCACCCCGGCTTACATCGGCGGCATGGCCGTGAAGATGTTCCTGGCCTGGTGCGTGGTGGGCGTGGCCATGTTCCTGGCCACCGCGCCCAGCCGCAACCAAAAGTCGCCGGAGGAGCGCTACAACAACCTGTTTGCCAACGCGGCCCAGCATCATCAGAAAGACCTGATGATGGACTAAGGCCAAACGAAAAAGAAGCTGTACACCGAGCAGTTCAGTTTGCTTGGTGTACAGCTTCTTTATGATCCTCTTTTTCTTCTTCGTTTCACTCCGCCAAGCTCTGCACCGATCCCTGGCGGCAGTCCATCGAGACCTTCATGCCGTCGTGCAGGGTCCGGGTCGCCCCGATGGCACCCACGATGACGGCCTTGTTCAGGCTCAGGCCGACCACGGCGGCGTGGCTACCCAGGCCGTTCTCCTCGGTGATGACGCCGACGGCCTGGCGAATATAGGGCAGCATCTCGTTGTTCGTGTGGGGCACGACCAGGATCATGCCGGGGTGGAACTTATGTCTCACATCCTCTAACGTGCGGCAGACACACAAGACACCCTTCACGTTCTCGTCTCCGACCCCGGCACCGTTGATGAGGCTGCTGCCGACCAGGTGGACCTTGATCATGTTGGTGGTCCCGGCGATGCCCGCAGGAACGCCAGCGGTGACCACGGCGATCTCCCCGTCGTGGATGAGTCCCGCCTTCTGCGCGGCGGAAACGGCCCCCTCGATCATCTCGTCGGTGCTCTGGACGTAGTCCATGATGATGGGCTTCACGCCCCAGGTGAGGGACAGCTGGCGCTGCACCGGCTCGTCCATGACGCAGGCGACGATGGGCGTCTCCGGGCGGAAGCGGCTGATGAGCCGGGGGGTGGCCCCGCTCTTGGTGACGGTGATGATGGCGGAGGCGTTCGTGTCCGTGGCGGTGGTGCAGGCAGCGTGGGCGGTGGCGCCGCCGATGCCCAGGCGGATGTCCGGGGTCATGTTCCGCATCCGGCCAAAGTAGTTGATGTCCGCCTCGGTCCGCTCGGCAATGGCAGCCATGGTCTGGACGGCCTCCACAGGATACTTGCCCGCCGCCGTCTCACCGGAGAGCATGATGGCAGAGGTACCGTCATACACGGCGTTGGCCACGTCGGTGATCTCGGCACGGGTGGGCCGGGGGTTCGTGATCATGCTGTCGAGCATCTGGGTGGCCGTGATGACATGCTTGCCGTAGCCCAGGGTGTAGGCGATGATGTCCTTCTGGATGACGGGGATCTCGGTAAAGTCGATCTCCACGCCCATGTCGCCGCGGGCGATCATCACGCCGTCGGCCACGGCCAGGATCTCATCGACGTTGTTCACGCCCTCCTGGTTCTCCAGCTTGGCGATGATGCGCATGTCGGAGTGGTGCTCGTCCAGCAGGCGGCGGATCTCCATCACGTCCTGCGCGCTGCGGCAGAAGGACGCCGCCACAAAGTCAAAGCCCTCTTGGATGCCAAAGAGCAGGTCCTCCCGGTCCTGGGCGCTCATGTAGGGCATGGACAGATGCACACCGGGGACGTTCACGCCCTTCCGGTCCTTGATGGGTCCGCCGTTCTGCACCAGGCAGGTGATGTCCGTCTCCGTCCGCTCCAGCACCTTCATGCTGATGAGGCCATCGTCCAGCATGATCTGGCTGCCGGGGTGCACATCCTGGGCCAGGTTCTTGTAGCTCACGGAGCAGATATCCTTCGTGCCGGTGACCTCGCGGGCGGTGAGGGTGAACTTCTGCCCGGCCTCCAGCATGACCTTGCCCTCGGCAAAGGTCTTCAGGCGAATTTCCGGGCCTTTTGTATCTAACAGGGCAGCCACGGGGAGATTTTTCTCCTTCCGCAGCTTTTTCAGCAGCTCCAACCGCACCTTATGCTCGGCGTGGGTACCGTGGGAAAAATTGAAGCGGGCCACGTCCATGCCGCTGTCCATCATGGCTTCCAAAATCTTGGGGTCGTCGGTAGACGGGCCTAAGGTACAGATGATCTTTGTCTTTCTCATAAGGCAGCACCTCCAACTTGGCTGTCATGTGTCATCAGTTTATGGATCCTTCGTACCCGTCTATTCTACACCTGCCGGCAGGAAAAGGCAATCATGACCTTCTGTCAGCGTTTGCGGGGATTCAAGGCTTTTCGTAACCCCTCCCCCACCAGCAGCAGAGCCAGGGCCGTGCCCACGATGCACAGCCCCGGCGGGACCCAGGCCCAGGGCCGGGTGGTCAGCGTGACCAGCTCCATGGCGTTCTGGGTCAGGTTGCCCCAGGAGGCTTGGGGCGTGCGCAGGCCCACACCCAGAAAGCTCAGGCTGGATTCCGACAGAATGGCCCGCACCACCTTCAGCGGCAGCGCCGCCCACACCGGGGCGATGACGTTGGGCAGAAGCGTCCGGAACAAGATCGCCCGGTCCGTCGCGCCCAGGGCGCGAGAGGCCTCTACATAGCCGGTCTGTTTGGTCGATAAGGTCCCGCTGTAAACAAGCCGCGCCACCGAGGCCCAGCCCAAGCCGCCGATGACCCAGATGATGTTCCACACCGAGGGACCCAGCAGGGACACCATGGCCAGCACCAAAATAATACTGGGGAACGACTGAAACGTATCGCAGGCCCGCATGATCCAGTATTCCCAGGCCCCGCCCTTATATCCCGCCAGCAGCCCCAGGGGGACACCCAGGACCACGCCCAGGGCGGCAGAGGCAAAGCCTACCAGGAGCGATGTCCGCCCGCCATATAACAGGCGGGCAAACAGATCCCGCCCCACGTCGTCCGTCCCCAGCCAGTGCTGGGCGCTGGGTGCGGCCCAGAACCCGGCGCTCCGGTCGGTCAAATTGGGGTCCTGGCCCAGAAAAAGGGGCAGAAAGAGCACCAGGGCGATCTCCACCAGCAGAAACACGGCGGCCACTGCCGCCCGGCGGTCGGACCAGAAGGCCCGCCACACGGCATAAGAGCGTCTCACCGGGCCTCACCTCCCCACCCGACGCCGGGGTCAGCCAGGCGATAGACAAGGTCCATTAAAATGCCTGTCGCCAGCACCGTCAGAGCGATCACGACGGTAAGGCCCATAATGACCGTATAATCCCGGCTGGACACGGAGGTAAAGAGCAGGCTCCCCATCCCCGGCCAGCCGAAGATGCGCTCGACGATGAGGGAGCCGCCGATGATATGGGGGATGTGGTTGAGGATCGTCGTCACCACCGGCAGCAGGGCCGTCCGGAATCCATGCTTCCAGACGACCGCCCACTCCGGCAGGCCCTTGGCGCGGGCGGTGCGGATGTAGTCCTCCCCCAGCACCTCCCCGCAGGCGGAGGCCGTCTGACGGACGAGGTTGCCCAGGCTGCTCAGGCAGACCACCCCCGCAGGCAGGATCAGATGCAGCAGCAGATCTCCCACGCTTCCCCCGCCGCCGGCGGAGTACATCCCCGCCGCCGGGAGCCAGCCCAGCACCACGGAGAAGAGAAAGATCGCCAGCACACACAGGAAAAAGCCGGGGGCGCTGAAGCTCAGCAAGGTCAGTCCCCCCGCCAGCTTTCCCCAGCCGGACTTGGGCTTCCAGGCCGCCATGACACCCAGGGGGATGCCAAGGAGAATGGCTGCCGCCACCCCCGTCCCCGTCAGGATGAGGGACGGCACCACCCGCTGGGCGATCATGGTGACAACGGGCTGGCCCGTGCGGTAGGAGAGCCCCAGGTCGCCCTGTACCAGCGATTTGAGCCACAGGACATAGCGCAGAGGCAGGGGCTTGTCCAAACCAAGATTAGCCTCCAGCGCAGCCCGAACGGCTGCGCTGGAGGCTTCTCCACCCCCCGCCGCATCAGCGATGGTGGCGGGGGCCATGTTGATCAAAAAGAAGACGAAAAGGGTGATCCCGAAAAACACCGGGAGAGCGCCCAGAATACGTTTGCAAGTGTAGTGTAACAAAAGAACTTCCTCCTGCACTTCCGGCCTTTCGGCACAGGCCGCCGGAACCGGCGGTCCTTACGGAGGTCAAATCACTGGGGTAGAAAATGAAACTTGCGGACTTACTGCGCCTTGACCCACTCCCACACGTTCTCATTGCAGGAGGAGGAAGCGGCGTAGTCGATGCCGGTAACGGTCTTGGAGTGGACGTGGAGGGCGTTGCTGAACCACAGGGGGATGAAGGGCATCTCCTCGGTCAGATAGGCCTCAAACTCGTCCACCAGGGCGATGCGGTTGGTCTCGTCCGTCTCCTCGTTCACGGCGGAGAGCATCTCCGTGTAAGGAGCCAGATCGGGCACGTGGAAGATGTTGTTCTCCTCGGTGAACCGGCTGGCGGTGAACCACAGGGGCAGAGTGGTGGGCGTGTGGCTGGCCAGGCCCATGTCATAGGTACCGTCGCTCATGCCGGCGAACATGGTAGCGGAGTCCACCGTCTCGATCTCCACTTTGATGCCTACGGCCTCCAGGTCCTGCTGGACCAGCGCCGCGAGGCTGGCCCGCTGGCTGGTGCAGGCCAGGGAGAAGGTCTTGCCGTCGTAGCCGCTCTTGGCCACCAGCGCCTCGGCCCCGGCGGGGTCATAGGTGCCGGTGACGGCGGGAGAGGAATAGGGCGTGTCCGGCAGAATGCTGGAGCCGGTCACCGTACCGCGGGTGCCGGCGCTCTGCTGGCAGAGCAGCTCCTTGTCCAAGGCCTTGTTGATGGCCTGGCGCAGGTCCACGCTGTCGATGGTGGCGCAGTTGAGCATCAGCTCATAGAAGTTCGTGGGGGTGGTCCCCTCTTCCACGGTGAAGCCCGCCTGTTCGGCCACGGTCTTGTTCTCCTCGGAGACGTTGCCGCCAAAAGCGTAGTAATCCAGATCGCCGGAGATGAGGGCGGTGAGCAGATTGCTCTTGTCCATCACGGTGATGGTCAAGGTATCGAAGCCGGGGGCGCCCAGCTGATAGTCCTTGTTGGCCTCCAGCACCAGATTGCTGCCGGAGACCTCGGAGACGAACTTGCAGGGGCCGGAGCCAATGGGCTTGCGCCAGAAATCGCTCTCCACCACCTGGTCGGCGGGGATGTCCTTCAGCAGGTAGGTGGGCAGGACGTAGATGTCCCGGTTCTTATCCACCAGGAATTCCTCCGGGATGGTGGGCTGCTTGAAGCTCAGCTTCAGCGTGTAGTCGTCCACAGCCTCCACACCCAGGGTCTCCCCGGCCACAGCTGCACCGGTGTCGTCCGTGCCGGTCAGGCAAGACAGGGCCGTCTTGCCCAGGATCTCGCAGGCGGGGTCGGTGATGAGCTGGAAGGTCTCCACCCAATGCTGGGCGGTGACGGGGGTGCCGTCGTGGAAGGCGGCCTTTTGGTTCAGGGTGAACACGATGGCGTGGCCGTCCTCGGTGCTCTCCCATTTCTCCGCCGCCCTGGGCAGGCAGGTGCCGTCGGGCTGGACGTAGGCCAGGCGATCATAGATCTTGTCGTAAATGATGCGGGAATAGTTGCTGCCGGATACGCTGTAATAGGGCATCAGGGAGTCCCAGGGGTTGGACAGGCCATAGTTGACGTTCACGCCCTCCGCCGTCTGCTGGGGCTGGTCACTGGTCTGCGTCTCGTCACCGGTGGGCTGGGAACCGCAGCCGGACAGGACCAGGCTGCACAGCAGCACGGCGGCCAGGGCCAGGGCCGCCAGGCGGCCAAACACACTTCTCTTTTTCTCCACGGAAATTTAATCCTCCTCGTCGCCGTTTAAGCTTTCATATTCGTCGTAGTCGTCCGCCGCGTCCAGCTGGGAGCTGAGCATCATCTGCTCAAAGTGGGCGTCCAGCTGCTTGGCAAACTCCTGGGCTGCGTTGTAGCCCATGCGCTTGTGGCGGTTGTTCATGGCCGCCACCTCCACGATGATGGCCAGGTTCCGGCCGGGCTTGATGGGAATGGTGATGGCCGGGATCTTCATGTCCAAGATCGTCGTGAATTCTTCGTTGGTCCCCAGGCGGTCGTAAAAGACCTGGTCGTTCCACTGCTCCAAATTGACCACCAGGTTGATGTCCTGGTCCTCACGGACGGCGGACATGCCGAAGAGCTGCTGAATGTCCACCACGCCGATGCCGCGCAGCTCGATGTAGTGCCGGATCAGCTCCGGGGCCGAGCCGATGAGGCGGGTGCCGATGTGGCGGATCTCCACCGCGTCGTCGGCGACCAGCCGGTGGCCGCGCTTGACCAGCTCCACAGCCGTCTCGCTCTTACCCACGCCGGAGTCGCCCATGAGCAGCACGCCCTCGCCGTACACGTCCACCAGCACGCCGTGCCGGGTGATCCGGGGGGAGAGACGGGCCTTGAGCCAGTCGGTGAAGTTGGGGATGAAGATGGAAGTATCCTCCTTGCTGCCCAGGATCGTCCGCTTGTGCTTGATGGCCATTTCCATAAGCTCCGGGAAAGGCTCTAAGCTCCGGGTGAGGATCAGGGCGGGGATGGGCTTTTCAAAGAATGCGTCGAAGCATTTCCGCCGCTCCTCCGAGCTTTGGTTGCTCAGGTAGGTCCACTCCACCTTGCCGATGACCTGGATGCGGTCCGGGGCGAAGTAGTCAAAAAAGCCGAGGATCTGCAAGGCGGGGCGGTTGATGTCGTCGGCGCGGATGAGACACCGATCGTAGTTTTTCCCCTTGTTGAGCACTTTCAGCTCAAAGCGTTCGACCAGCTTGGTCAGTTTGATTGACGACTGAGATGCCATAATACCTCCTCTTCCATCGTCCGGAGCCAAAAGGGCGCCGGTTTTGTTGTTTCTGGTTGAAATATGGGTACAGTATACCATAGCCCACACCGATGGGCAAGAAAAAAGCACAGGCATAAGCCTGTGCTTTTTTGTCTTAGCTGGATCAGACAGCGCGGGTAACTTTGCCCGAACGGAGGCAATGAGTGCACACATAGACGTGCTTCGGGGTGCCGTTGACGATCGCCTTCACGCGCTTCACGTTGGGCTTCCAGGGACGATTGGAGCGGCGGTGGGAGTGGGACACCTGAATGCCGAACACGACGCCCTTGTCACAAAATTCACATTTAGCCATTCGCTTGAACCTCCTCGCTGGTTTATGACTCCACTGAGCGGGGCAAGCCCCGGCCGGTGTGTTATTACTTAAAAAGCATCGGTTAGTATTATAGCAGAAACAGGCCAAAATTGCAAGGCCTATTTCGCAGATTTCTCAAAAAAGTGCAATTTAGAACCAAGTTTCCTCGATCTCATGGCGTTTTTCCCGACGCATGAGGGAGAGCAGGACCTCTCTGGGGTCCCGGTCTCGGTACAGGACATCGTAGGCGGCCAGGGTGATGGGCATTTCCACGCCCACTTGGTCCGCCAGCTCCCTGGCGGAGTCCACGGCGTAATAGCCCTCGACCACGGCCCCGATCTTCCGGATCGCCTCCTGGACAGGGGTGCCCTGACCAATTAAAATGCCCGCCCGGTAGTTCCGGGAGTTCATGGAGGTGCAGGTGACGATCAGGTCCCCCATGCCCGCCAGGCCCGCAAACGTGTCTTTCCGGGCGCCCAGGGCGGTGCCCAGGCGGGCCGTCTCGGCCAGGCCTCTCGTCATCAGCATGGCCTTGGTGTTGTCCCCCAGGCCCATGCCGGTGCAGCAGCCGGTGCACAGGGCCATGACGTTTTTCAGGGCTGCGCCCAGCTCCACGCCGATGACATCACTGCTGCTGTACACCCGGAAATGGTCGTTGATGAACAGATCCTGGACCACCTCCGCCGCCGTTTGATCCGGGCAGGCAGAGACCACCGCCGTGGGGACCTGCCGGGCCACTTCCTCCGCGTGGGAGGGGCCGGAGAGGGCCACCACAGGCCATTTGTCCTCGGTGACTTCCCGGATGATCTGGGTCATGCGCAGAGAGGTCCCCTTCTCGATGCCCTTGGAAACGGACACCAGGATGGCATCGGGAGCAAGCAGGTCCTTCACCTGCCCGGCGGTCGACCGCACGCCGAAGGAAGGCGTGGCCATGACCACCACCGCGCAGCCCGTCACGCAGGCCAGGTCAGAGGTGTAGGTGAGGCCCTGGGGCAGCTTCACCCCCGGCAGCAGGGGGTTCTCCCCCGTCTCGGCCAGGTGGCGGGACTCCTCCGCCTGATAGGACCACAGCGTCACGTCATGGCCGTTTTCCACCAGCAGCATGGCCAGGGCCGTGCCCCAGCCGCCGCTGCCCAACACAGCAACTTTCATCTTCTGTTACCTCGCTTTTGCATTAGCCCGCCGCCTTGCGGTGGAAGCTGAATTTCGATTCCGTGCCTGAGATCAGACGGGCGATGTTGCTCCGGTGCTTCCAGAGGATCAGCCCGCCCATGATGCAGATGAGTACCAGCAGCACCCAGTCGCGATAGACGAACCAGGTAACGATGGGCAGGTCGATGCCCGTGGAGCTGGAGCCCAGGGAGACGTAGCGGGTCAGCAGGAAGAGCAGGATGAACCCGCCCCAGCCGACCAGCGCCACCCGCCAGTCGATCATAATGATGATGGTGCCGCCGGAGAGGATCCCCTTGCCGCCCTTAAACTGGAACATACAGGGGAACATGTGGCCCAGCAGGCAGAACAGGCCGCACCAGTAATCCGAGTAGGCCTGCTCCGGGGAGTTCATCAGCATCGCCAGGGCAGGCAGATGCCCCACCAGCAGCCAGCGGCCGATGAGCAGGGCCACCACGGCCTTGAGCACATCCGTTAAAATCACCACGAAGGTCAAAGGCCCGCCGAAGGTCCGGTAAAAATTCGTCAGGCCCGCGTTGCCGCTGCCGTGGGTGCGCACATCGTCCCGCAGGATATACTTCGAGACGATCACGGCCCCGTTAAAGCAGCCGCAGAAGTAAGCGATGACCGCCGCGGCGATCACGCGGATCCAAACTGCATCCATGTCCTCGTCAGTCCTCCTTGTCCCCTCTTTGGCGGATGGTCAGGCGAATGGGGGTGCCCTCCAGGCCAAAGGTGCTGCGGATCTGGTTCTCCAGATAGCGCTGATAGGAGAAGTGGAAGAGCTTCGCGTCGTTGCAGAAGCAGACAAAGTGCGGGGGCCGGATGCCGGCCTGGGTCATATAATAAATTTTCAGGCGGCGGCCCTTGTCCGTGGGGGGCTGGACGCGGGCCGTGGCGTCGGCCAGCAGGCTGTTGAGCATGCCGGTGGTGATGCGCATGGCGGCCTGGTCGTCCACATACTTGATGAGCTGGAACAGCCGCCCCACCCGCTGGCCGGTCAGGGCCGAGATAAACAGGATGGGGGCGTAGGTCATGTAGGAAAGGTCCCGGCGGATGTCCTCGCGCATCCGGTCCATGGTCTTTCCGTCCTTCTCCACAGCGTCCCACTTGTTCACCACAATGATGCAGGCCTTGCCGGAGTCGTGGGCCATGCCCGCGACCTTGGTGTCCTGCTCCGTCACGCCCTCGTTGGCGTCGATCATAATGAGACACACGTCGGAGCGCTCGATGGCCATGGCCGCCCGCAGAACGGAAAATTTCTCGATCTGGTCATTGACCTTGGACTTTTTCCGCATACCGGCCGTGTCGATGAAGAGGAATTTGCCGATCTCATTTTCAAAGTAACTGTCCACCGCGTCGCGGGTGGTGCCGGCCATGTTGGAGACGATGACCCGCTCCTCCCCCAAAATGCGGTTGATGAGGGAGGACTTGCCCACGTTGGGCTTGCCGATGACGGCAACTTTAATGATGTTGCTCTCCTCTTCCTCTTCCTCCTCCGGGGGGAAGTAGTCAAAGCAGGCGTCCAGCAGGTCGCCGGTGCCGTGGCCATGGACGGCAGAGACGGCGATGGGGTCGCCCAGGCCTAAGTTATAGAACTCATAGATATCCGGGTTGGTCATGCCCACCTGGTCCATCTTGTTCACCGCCAGAATGACCGGCTTCCGGGAGCGCAGGAGCATGTTGGCCACGTCCTGGTCCGAAGCCGTGAGGCCCGTCTTGATGTCGCACAGGAAGACGATGACCGTAGCGTTCTGGATGGCGATCTCCGCCTGCTTACGCATGAAGGAGAGGATCTCGGTGGTGGTGCCCGGCTCGATGCCGCCGGTGTCTACGATGTCGAAGGTGCGGCCCCGCCACTCGCACTCGGCGTACAGCCGGTCGCGGGTGACGCCGGGGGTGTCCTCCACGATGGACAGGCGGCGGCCCACCAATTTGTTAAACAGCATGGATTTGCCCACGTTGGGGCGGCCCACAATGGCTACCAAGGGTTTTGCCATAGGAGTTCCCTCCTTTTCTAAAATGGAATCAAAAATCAAACAACGAACAATAGCAGGGCGTTACACCCCAAAAATGGCCTCAAAGAGGTCGAACCCATCCTGATTCACCGGGATCACCGGCACGCCCAGGCCCTGGGACAGTTCTTCCAGGGTCATATCGTCCAGGAAGACCGTCTCCCCGTGGCGCAGGGTGTTCTGGGGCAGCAGGACGCGGGTGCCCAGGTCCCGGCCCTTGAGCTGGGCCAGCAGGTCCTGGCCGGTCAGCAGGCCCGCCACGGTGATGGTCTCTCCAAAAAAGCGATTCACGATGGGATACATCTGATAGGTCAATTTAGTATGACATTTTGCGGCCGCTCTGTCAATGATTTCTCGCAGGAAGGGCGCCGCCGCCACACCGGTGGCAATGGAAAACGGCTCCACGGGAATGTTCTCCGGGGCACCCAGGGTCGCACCGTGCAGTTCCACGGCCAGCAGGCGGAGCATCCCCACGCCGTTTTCCAGCTGGGTGTACTCCTCATAAAATTCATCCGCAGGAAGATCTAAGCCCGCCTGAAGATAAAACTCATCCGAACACCAGAACATCCGGCTGCCCAGCTGCTCCACGCACCGGTCCCCAAAGGCCTCTACCTGGGCCACGACGTTCCGGGCCTCGTCCTGGTGGTAGGGGCGCAGGGGGTATAAGCCCTCCCGGTACCGGGTCAGGCCCACGGGGACGATGGAGACGCTCTTTACTTGGGGATACAGCGCCGCCAGCTCCTCCATGCTCTTTTGCAGGACCGACCCATCGTTCAGGCCGGGGCAGGAAACGATCTGGGCGTTCATCACGATCCCCGCCTGGGCAAATTTCTGCATGATCTCCAGGCACTCTCCCCCCCGCCGTTTGTTTCCAAGCAGCTCCCGCCGGATCTCCGGGTCCGTGGCGTGGACGGAGATGTTGATGGGTGAGATATGCAGGTCACAGATGCGCTGGATCTCCCGCTTGCTCAAATTCGTCAGGGTAATATAGTTGCCCATGAGGAAGGACAGGCGGGCGTCATCGTCCTTAAAATATAAGGTATCCCGCATCCCCTTGGGCATCTGATCCACGAAGCAGAAGACGCACTTGTTGGCGCAGGAGCGGGCCCGGTCCATGAGATACGTCTCAAATTCCAGCCCAAGGTCCTGGCCCACGTCCTTGTCCAGAAAGACTTTGCGCTCCTGGTCTCCCTCCCGCAGGGTGAGGACCAGGTCCGGGTCGTAGGAATAAAATTTGTAGTCCAGCACGTCGATGATGGGGTGGCCGTTGATGGCGGCCAGGGTCTCCCCGGGGCGAACGCCGGCCCGGTGGGCGGGGCTGCCGGGGGCCACGGTCTGGATCTTGGTACGGGACATCCGGTCCCCTCCTTTCCTGTGGTCAGGTTCTACGCAAAAAAAGAAGAGGGGCTTCCCCCTCTTTCTTTTTCCCTATTAGTTCTCCTGCTGCACCTGGCCGAACACCTTGCCGTCATAGGTCATGCAGGCCTTGCACAGCCGGTGGGGCAGCCGATACGCGCCGCACTTGGGGCAGGTCGTGACAGCGGGAGCTGCCAGCTTCCAGTTGGCACGCCGCTTATCCCGTCTCTGCTTAGAGACTTTACTCTTCGGAACCGCCATTTCGAGACACCTCCTTGGTGATGCCCTGTCGGGCAAAGTGGATTGGGTACTACTCAGTTTTTATCAAGTAGCTGCTCGAGAGCGGCCCATCTAGGATCGACCTGTTTCTTGCACCGGCAGGGCTCCCTGTTCAGGTTGACGCCGCAACCGGGGCAAAGCCCCTTGCAGTCTTCTGAGCACAAGTGTTTTGTATCCATGGCGAGCAGGAAGGCTGTGTAAGCCAGATCGCCCACATCGACCTCGCCGTTTTCCAGGAGAACGATGTCCTCGTCTTCCTCCCCCTCCAGCGTTTCCGCCAGCAGGGCGCTCAGGCCGACGACTTTTTCCCGCTGAAACGGCTCCATACACCGGTCGCAGGTATAGTCCAGAAGGGATCTCGCTTCTCCCTCCAGCACGAGCACATCCGCCACGTTTTTCACGCGCCCCTGGACCTGGACAGGCCGGGGGATGGGATGCTCCCCGAAGAATTCCTCCTGGCTCAGATCCAGCTGGAATGCAAAGGGAAGGCTGGCGCCTGGTACATGAATGATCTCTCGAAGATTCAGTCGCATAGCACACTCCTCACATGGTACAGGGGATATTGTAGCAAAAAAAGAAGCGCTTGTCAAATACTTTCTTCAAATTTTCTGCAAAATATGGTATACTGGTGGACAGCACGCCACAAAATGAGTCTGGGAAGAACGCATTTCCCCTTTGACAGCCGCTAAAATAGTAGGATACACCTCTGCTCCCCCGCCGTCAAGGGGTTGCTTTTATTTTTCTTTGGCATTTTACACAAATTTACGAAAGGTCGTGATCTCATGCGGGAATTTACCGTAGGCCAAAACGACGCCGGGCAGCGGTTGGACCGCTGGCTGGCCAAGACCCTCCCCCTGCTCCCCGCGCCCCTGGCGCAGAAATACATCCGCATCAAGCGGGTGAAGCTCAACGGCAAGGGGGCCAAGCGGGATACCCGCCTGGTGAAGGGCGATCTCTTGCAGCTTTACATCAACGACGAGTTTTTCGACACCCCCACCCCGGAGAATGCGTTTCTCTCCGTCTTCAAGCCTCAGCTAGATATTGTCTACGAGGATGAGAACCTGCTGCTGGTGAACAAGCGCCCCGGCCTGGTCGTCCACCCGGACGAGCACGAGCGCGTGAACACCCTCATCACCCATATCCAAGCCTACCTATATCAAAAGAAGGAATGGAGCCCTTACTGGGAAAATTCCTTCGCCCCGGCCCTGTGCAACCGCATCGACCGGAACACCGGCGGCATCGTCATTGCCGCCAAGAACGCCGAGACATTACGGGTCATGAACCAGAAGATCCGGGACCGGGAAGTGGAAAAGTCCTATCTCTGCATCGCCTTGGGCACCCTCTCCCCCGCCGAGGGCAAGCTAGAGGGCTTTTTGCTGAAAGACGAAGCCAAGAAGCAGGTCTCCGTCCACAAGCGCCCTGTCGAGGGTGGGCGCACCGCCGTGACGCTCTACCGCACGCTGGCCAAAAAAGGCGGGCTCTCCCTGGTGGAGTGCCGTCTCATCACCGGCCGCACCCACCAGATCCGCGCCCAGCTGGCCGCCGCCGGACACCCCCTGCTGGGAGACGGCAAGTATGGCCGGGAGCGGGAGAACAAAAAGTTCGGCCGCACCGGAGGCCAGGCTCTCTATTCCTATAAACTAGCGTTCCACTTCACCACAGACGCCGGGTGCCTGAGCAACTTAAACGGCAGGGTCTGGACCGTAGAGCAGGTGGACTTCGTGGACCAGTATTTCCCGGGAACGACGATTTCTTGAGCGCCAAAGAAAAAACTTTTCCCGCCTTTTCCTCGCTATCTTGACAGCCTACTTTTTTTCTGCTAAAATGCACTCAATCTTAAATTGGAAAATCACGTTGTTTTGAGTCTTTCCAAAGCAAGACGCGACCGCCGGACGGGTCCCTTTGCTGCCTGCAAAGCCCCCAAGGCTAAGGCCACACGGACAGCCGGGTCGAATGCCGAGTTCCGCATGTGCGGCGGCAACTTCTGTTGCCTTATTGATTGGGTTAGAAGCCCAAGTTTTATAAGTTGGTAACTATAAACCAGTGCCCGCAAGGGCAATGCAGTGTCCAAAGACGGCACGCAAACTTGTGAAATGGTCAATAAGAGTAGTAAAAGTAAGTTTCTTTGCTATATAGACTCTCATCTCTCCTGATTTTCCACCCTTTGCTTTTCTCCTGTTTTTTTGTCGTAAAAAAGGGGGAGGCTTTTTGTGGAGTTTTCCCAAGTGACTGCGCGTCTTGAGGCACGCAGTCACTTTTTTTGTGGTTTCAGGAGGGCGTGTATGAAAAAGATCATCGAACTAAAACACATCACCAAATCTTTCGACGGTGAGCCGGTGCTGAAAAGCATCGACCTGGACATCTACGACAACGAGTTTATCACCCTGCTCGGCCCCTCCGGCTGCGGCAAGACGACCCTGCTGCGGCTCATCGGCGGCTTTGAGACGCCGGACGAGGGCGACGTCCTCTTCCTGGGGCAGAAGATCAACAACGTGCCCCCCTACAAGCGGAGCGTGAACACCGTCTTTCAGAAGTACGCCCTGTTCCCCCACCTGAACGTCTTTGAAAACGTGGCCTTCCCCCTGCGGGAGAAAAAGGTCCCCAAGGAGGAGATCGAGGCCAAGGTGATGGAGATGCTCGCTCTCGTGGCGCTCAAGGGCTTTGAGCATCGTTCCGTGACCCGCCTCTCCGGCGGCCAGCAGCAGCGCGTGGCCATCGCCCGCGCCCTCATCGCCCACCCCCAGGTCCTGCTGCTCGACGAGCCGCTCGGCGCCCTGGACCTCAAGCTCCGGAAGGACATGCAGGTGGAGCTGAAGAAGATCCAGAAGCAGACCGGCATCACCTTCGTCTTCGTCACCCACGACCAGGAGGAGGCCCTGTCCATGTCCGACACCGTGGTGGTCATGTCCGAGGGCAAGATCCACCAGATCGGTACCCCCGTCGACATTTACAACGAGCCGCAGAACGCCTTCGTCGCGGACTTCATCGGTGAGAGTAATATCCTGGACGGCGTGATGCTGGAGGACTACAAGGTCACCTTCTCCGGTCAGACCTTCCAATGTCTGGACAAGGGCTTTGCCAAGAACGAGGCCGTAGACGTTGTCGTCCGCCCGGAGGACGTGGACATCGTCCCCCTGGAAAAGGGGCAGCTGACCGGTGTGGTCACGTCCGTGACGTTCATGGGCGTGCATTATGAGATCATCGTAGACGTGGGCGGCTTCAAGTGGATGATCCAGACCACGGATTTCGTGGACGTGGACGAGCACATCGGCATCGAGCTGGAGCCGGACGCCATCCACATCATGAAGAAGTCGGAATACTCGGACCTGTACGGCGACTACTCCTCCTTCTCCAACGAGCTGGACGAGCTGTCCGAGGTCAGCGAGGAGGAAGACGAATGAAAGAAAACGTCACCCGCGACCAGCGCCGGGTGCTCCGGGCCGATCACCTGGCGCTGGGGCCTTACGGCATCTGGGCCGTCCTGTTCATCCTGGTCCCCCTGGTCTTTGTCGCCTACTATGCCTTTACGGACGTGAATTTTCAGTTCACCTTGGAAAATATCCAGCGCTTCTTCACCGCCACATCCAGCATCGTGCAGGACGACGGATCCTCCGCCGAGGTCCGCACCTACCTGCTCATCTTCTGGCGTTCGCTGAAGCTGGCGATCATCTCCACGCTGGTCTGCCTGGTGCTGGCCTATCCCCTGGCCTATATCATGGCCCGCGCCGAACCCAAGGTCCAGAAGACGTTTATGACCATCATCATGATCCCCATGTGGATGAACTTCCTCATCCGGACTTACGCCTGGATGACCATCCTGCAGGACAAGGGCATTTTCAACAACATCCTCTCCGCCCTGCATCTGCCCGGCGTCCACATCATCGGCACCGAGGCTGCCGTGGTCATCGGCATGGTCTATGACTACATCCCCTATATGATCCTGCCCCTGTTCTCCATCATGGCCAAGATGGACGTGAAGCTCATCGAGGCCGCCCGTGACCTGGGCTGCAACGGCCTAGGCGTGCTGCGCCGGGTCATCTGGCCCCTGAGCCTGCCGGGTGTCATCTCCGGCGTGACGATGGTCCTCATCCCCTCGGTGAGTACCTTCTATATCTCCCAAAAGCTGGGCGACGGTAAGATCATGCTCATCGGCGACGTGATCGAGGGCCAGTACGTCGCCAACAACCTGCACTTTGCCGCCGCCATCGCCTTCGTGCTGATGGTCCTGCTGCTGGTGTGTATGGCCGTCATGCGCAAGCTTGTCGGACGGAACGTAGAAGGAGGTCTGTAAGCCATGAAACCCATTGCAAAAGTTTATACAGCCATCCTCTTCCTGTTCCTCTTTGCCCCCATCGTCATCATGCTGGTCTTCTCCTTTAACAGCGGGAACAGTCTCTCCGTCCTCTCCGGCTTTTCGACCTATTGGTACAAGGAGCTGTTTCATGATGCGAACACGCTGGGTGCCCTGCGGAACACGCTGATCCTGGCCCTCTGTGCAGCCATCCTGTCCACCATCATGGGCACCGCCGCCGCCGTGGGCATGAATAAGCTCCGCAGCAAGTATATGAAAGCCGCCATGAACACCGTGACGAACCTGCCCATGGTGAACCCGGAGATCATCACCGGTATCTCCCTGATGCTGATGTTCGTCTTTGCCGGACGCCTCATGGGCATGGCCACGAGCCTGAACTTCGGCACCATCTTAATTGCCCACATCACCTTCTGCCTGCCCTACGTCATTTTGCAGGTCCTGCCCAAGCTGCGCCAGATGGACAAGGCCCTGCCGGAGGCCGCGATGGACCTGGGCTGCACGCCCTTCCGGGCCTTCTTAAAAGTCGAGCTGCCGGAGATCCTGCCCGGCGTGCTGACGGGCATGATCATGGCCTTCACCCTCTCCCTGGACGACTTCGTCATCAGCTACTTCACCTCCGGCAACGGCTTTGAGACCCTGCCTATCCGCATCTATAACATGACCAAGAAGACCGTCACGCCCAAGATGTACGCTCTGGCGACCATCATCTTCTTCGTCATCCTGCTCCTGCTGCTCATCACGAACCTCATGGACGACGACGCCGTCCGCGAGCGCAAGGCCCAGCGTCGGGGTGCCAAGAGCAAGGCCGCTCAGGCCAGCGGCAAGAAGCACAAGCCCCTGTCTGACCGGGGCCGGAAGGTCCTGGCCGGTTCCGTTTTGGGCGTGGCTGCGGTCCTCATCCTCGTCGTCTCCGTGGCCGGCGGCTCCGACACGTTGGAGCTGAACGTCTACAACTGGGGCGAATACATCTCCGACGGCTCCGACGGCTCTCTGGACACCGTGAAAGCCTTCGAGTCCTGGTATGAGGAGACCTACGGCGAAAAGGTCCACGTCAACTACACCACCTATGCCAGCAACGAGGACATGTACGCCAAGCTCAAGAGCGGGGCCGTGAGCTACGATGTCATCATCCCCTCGGACTACATGATCGCACGTCTGGCCAACGAGGACATGCTCCTGCCCCTGAATTTTGACAACATCCCCAACTACCAATACATCGAAGACCAGTTCCGCGGCCTCTACTACGACCCGGACGACACCTACTCCATCCCCTATACCTACGGCGTGGTCGGCGTGATCTACGACGCCAACCAGGTGGATGAGGCCGACGCAGGCGGCTGGGACCTCATGTGGAACCCCAAGTACAAGGGCAAGATCCTGCAATTCAACAACTCCCGCGACGCCTTCGGTACCGCCATGTACCGGGCCGGCATCGACGTGAACACCACCGACAAGAGCCAGTGGGAGGCCGCTCTGCAAGCCCTGCTGGAGCAGCGGCCCCTGGTCAAAGCTTACGTCATGGACGAGATCTACAACGCCCTGGAGTCCGGTGAGGCTGCCATCGGTGCCTACTACGCCGGCGACTACTTCACCATGCTGGACGCCCAGGCCGACGACGTAGACCTGCAATTCTACTACCCCGACCCCACCAACTACTTCATCGACGCCATGTGCATCCCCTCCTGCTGTGAAAACAAGGAGCTGGCGGAAGTCTTCATCAACTTCATGCTCAGCCAGGAGACGGCCGTGGCCAACGCCGAGTACATCTACTACGCCTCCCCCAACTCCCTGGTCTACAACGACGAGACCTACCAGGAGGACATGGGCGAGGAGGCCATGGAGATTCTGTATCCCGAAGGCGTCAACTTCTCCGAGGAGTACAACAAGCTCGCCTACCGCAACCTCGACGACGAGATGCTGAGCTACATGAATTCTCTGTGGGAGAACTTGAAGATCAACTGAGATCTCCCCCTAAATCCAACAAGGACCTGCCGCAGGAAACACCCTTGCAGCAGGCCCTTGTTTTATTCTGTCCGTTTTGTCGGCATCCCTGCTAAGAACAACAATGTTCCCGCCGCCAAGCCCAGCAACAGCTCTAAGCCCTCATAGCTGTACATCCAAAACGCAAAGATGGGGTAGGGGCAATGCCCCAGGCGGATCCAAGCAAAAAGGGCCGGACTGACCAGCAGACACACCAGCGCCGCGATCAAACACCGCCGCTTTTCCTTCCCTTTTAAGCCCAGCGGCCAGTGCAGAGAGGCCGCTCCAACGATGCCCAGGCCAAGCAACAGGCCCTCCACCAGCCGAAAGGCGACCATATAGAACAGCCACCCCGGTTTTCGCCGCATGACCCAGCCCTCGACTTGGGGCGGTACCACAGCCCCAAGCTCCAGCGCTGTAGCAGCCAACGCGAGGAGCACAACCACCAGAATGACCCGCTTCCGGCTGGGCTGGTACTTGGGCTTGGGACCATAGAGCAGCGTCATCACATCCTCCCCCAAGGCGGCGGCAATGGCCTCCAACTGTTCCAAGCTGGGGTGAGAAGCAGAGCGCTCCCAACTAGAAATGGTCTGCCGGGTCACGAAAAGACGCTCGGCCAGCTGGTCCTGGGTCAGGCCCTGGGCGGTGCGTAATTTCTTGATGTTGTTTCCGATCGTCATGGTCTTCACCTCGCCTCCATCCTATCAAATGGCACGAAAAAAGTCACGCAAAGATGCTTTGCGCGACTTTTTTCTGCGTTTTTGGTTCAAAATCCAGTCAAAACAGGCTGATCTGGCTCGTCTCCGGCAGCGCGCCCAGGGCGCCGGCCTGCCGCAGCATTTCCACCGTGCTCTTGGAAAGACCGGGGCAGGCAGCGATGAGTTCCTCCTGGGAGATGAAGGTCCGGCCCGTTCGATTTTCGGCCAGGGACAGGGCAGCCGCCTCGCCCAGGCCGGGGATGGCGGAGAAGGGGGGGCGCAGGCTCTTCTTTTCTTCGTTCATCAGGAACTTGGTGGCGTCGGATTCGTAGAGGTCGATCGGCTCAAAGGAGAAGCCGCGCAGGTAAAACTCATAGCAGACCTCCAGTGTGATGAGCATTTTCTCCTCCACATCGGCGGGTTTTTCCTTGCTTTCGATCTCCTTCATCTTCCGCTGGCAGACGTCCATGCCCCGGCACATACAGTTGGCGTCCAGGGCTTTCGCGCGGATGGAGAAGTAGGCCGCATAGAACGCCAAAGGCCGGTGGACCTTGAACCAGGCAATTCTAAAAGCCATCATCACGTAAGCAACCGCGTGGGCCTTGGGAAAGAGGTAGCCGATCTTGGCCAGGGACTCGATGTACCAATCGGGCACATTGGCCTTGTGCATGGCGTCCTCCCAGCCGTCCTGGAAGCCGCCCTTCTTGACCTTGCCCTTTCGCACGGCCTCCATGATGTCAAAGGCCATCTTCGGCTCGACGCCCTGCTCCATGAGGTAGAGCATGATGTCGTCACGGCAACCCACGGTGGAGTCAACGGTGGCGGTGCCGGAGACGATGAGGTCTCGTGCGTTACCCAACCACACGTCCGTGCCGTGGGAGAAGCCAGACAGACGGACCAGCGTATTGAATCGCTTGGGCTGGGTGTCGCAGAGCATCTGGCGGGTGAACTTCGTGTTGAACTCCGGCACTGCTACGGCCCCCGTGGGGCCCAGGACAGGGTCGTTCTCAAAGCCCAGGGGGGCGGAGTTGGTGAAGATGGTCATGGTGTCCTGATCGTCCAACGGAATTTCTCTGGCATTGACGCCGGTCAGGTCCTCCATCATGCGGATCATGGTCGGGTCATCGTGCCCCAGCATGTCCAGCTTGAGGAGGTTGTCCTCCATCTTGTGGTAATCAAAATGGGTCGTGATGATGTCGCTGCCCGGATCGTCGGCGGGGTGCTGGACAGGGCAGAAATCGTAGATCTCCCGGTCCTGGGGGATGACGACCATGCCGCCGGGGTGCTGGCCGGTGGTCCGGCGCACGCCGGTGCAGCCCAGGGTCAGGCGGTTTTCCTCCGCCTTCGTCGTCTGGATGCCGCGGGCGGCGAGATATTTTTTGACGTAACCGTAAGCGGTCTTCTCCGCCACGGTGCCGATGGTCCCGGCCTTGAAGACGTGGTTCTCCCCGAACAGCTCAAAGGTATACTGGTGGGCCTTGGCCTGGTATTCGCCGGAAAAGTTCAGGTCGATATCCGGGACCTTTTTGCCGCCGTAGCCCAGGAACGTCTCAAAGGGGATGTTGAATCCGTCCTTCACATAGGGCGTCCCGCAGACGGGACAGACAGCGTCCGGCATATCCGCGCCGCAGCCAAAGCCTGCCCCGGCGTCAAAATCCGCGTGCTTGCACTTGGGGCAGCGGTAATGGGGCGGCAGGGAGTTGACCTCCGTGATGCCCGACAGGAACGCCACGATGGACGAGCCGACAGAACCACGGGAGCCGACCAGATAGCCATGCTCCAGGGAGTTCTGCACCAGCTTCTGGGCGGACATGTAGATGACGTCATACTTCCGCTCGATGATGCCGGGCAGCTCCAATTCGATTCGATCTTTGACGATCTGTGGTGGGTCCTCCCCATACAGCTCATGGGCCTTGCCCCACACCAGGCTGTACAGTTCCTCGGCGGAGTTTTCCAGCTTGGGGGCAAAGAGGCCGTCCGGCAGAGGCTTCACCTCTTCGCACCAGGAGGCCACCAGATTGGTGTTGGTCACGACGACCTCATAGGCTTTCTTCTTGCCCAGGTACGAGAACTCCTCCAGCATCTCTTCTGTCGTGCGGAAGTAGAGGGGCGTGGGGGCGTCGGCGTCGGCAAAACCCTTGCTGTCCAGCAGGACATGCCGGTAGATCTCATCCTCCGGGTCTAAGAAATGCACATCGCCCGTGGCGCAGACGGGCTTGCCCAGCTCTTCGCCCAGGCGCACGACCATCTTGTTCCATTCCTTGATCTGGTCCCAGCTCTTGGCGATGAACTTGCCCTTTTTGTTCGGGCGGAGCATAAAGCCGTTGTTGGCCAGGGGCTGGATCTCCAGGTAGTCATACCAGGACGCAATGCGCTTGAGCTCCCCCCAGTCCTTCCCCCGGATGATGGCCTGGTACAGCTCCCCTGCTTCGCAGGCGGAGCCAAGGATCAGGCCCTCCCGGTTCTCGTTAATCTCGCTCTTGGGCATGATGGGGAAGTTCCGGTGGAAGTGATTCAGGTTCGCCAGAGAGATGAGCTTATAGAGATTCCGCAGGCCGACCTTGTTCTTCGCCAGCACGATAAGATGCTTGGGCATCCGCTTGGCCTTGCCCAGGGAGGACGTCTTCGCCAGGCCGGCGTTGACCTGCTGGAGGGTCTGCACCCCTCGGTCCCGGAGCATCTGGGTAAAGGGCACCAGCATGTAGCCCACCATGGCCGCATCGTCCGAAGCTCGGTGGTGGTTGAAGTCCGGCAGGTGCAGATGCTGACAGACGATGTCCAGCTTGAACTTCGTCAGCTCCGGCAGCAGATTCTGCGCCAGCGGCAGCGTATCCAGATACGTCGGCTCAAAGGAGATGCCGTAGGTCTGGCACCCCTTACGGATGAAGCCAATGTCAAACTCCGCGTTGTGGGCCGCCAAGGGCCGCCCATCCACAAAGTCCAGAAAGGCCCGGATGGCCTCCTCCTGGCTGGGGGCCCCCACCAGCATCTCGTCGGTGATGCCGGTGAGTTGGATGATGTTGGGGGCCAGGGGGCGCTTGGGGTCTACGAAGGTCTGGAAGCGCTCCTTCACTTCCCCGTGTTCCAGGACGACCGCGCCGATCTCGGTGATGACCTCCGTCTCCTTGTCCAGGCCCGTCGTCTCCAGGTCAAAGCAGACGATGGCCTCGTCCAGGTCCTGGTCCAGGCTGCCCCGGACGGTCAGGCGCTCGTCCACGTCGTTGACGTAATAGGCCTCCGTGCCCAGCAGGACCTTACACTTTCCCTTGCCCGCGCTCCAGGCGTCCGGGAAGGACTGGGCCACGCCGTGGTCCGTGATGGCAATGGCCGGGTGGCCCCAGGCGATGGCCCGCTTCACCGCGTCCTTGGTGTCGGGCAGGGCGTCCATGGCGGACATGCGGGTGTGCAGGTGCAGCTCCACCCGCTTCTCCGGGGCATTGTCCTGCTTGACCTGCTTTTCCGCCGTCTCGATGGTCAGGGGTTCCAGGACCATGTCGTTATCAAAGCGGTTCAGGTTCAGCCGCCCGGCAATTTTCAGGTGCATCCCGGGTTTGACGCCGTTGACAATAGGCATCCCCTCATCCCCCGGCATGAATTTGCTCACGCGGATGGAGCTGGTGCAGTCGGTCACGTCAAAGCTGATGACCCAGGCGTTGCGCTTTTTCAGCTCCCGGTGCTCCACAGCGAACACGTCACCCTCCACCGTCACGATGCCCATGTCCAGCTCCAGTGTATTCATAGGCACGGGGACCTTCCGGATCTTATGGGTGCCGTAAATGCGCTTGGAGGAAAAGCCCCGCTCCTTGGCGTGGGCCTGCATGGCCTCTTTCATGGCCTTCTGGCGCAGGGCCTCGGTCTGCTGAAACAGGCGCTGCTGCTCGCTCAGGGCCGGGGACGGTTCTGGCTTGGGAGAAGACGCTTGGGCAGCAGGCACAGCTTCCATCAAAGTCTCTGGCTCCGGCGGAACATCTTCATCAGCAGGCGGGGGCGGCACGTCTCTGTCGTCCGGGGGCGGAATGGGCACATCCTCCACAGGCTGGGGAGAAGCTGGCTGAAACACGACCCCCGCCAGGCCGTAAGCCTGGGCCACTTCTCCGCTCAGGCGGGCCAGCAGCGCCGGGTCCGGCATGGCCGGGCAGAGCAGCTGGACCTCGATGGTCCGGGCCTTCCGGTCCATCACTGCACCGGTGACGAGCCACTCCTTCACCTGGGCAGCCAGGGCCGCGTCCGGGGTATATAAGGCAAACATCTCAAAAAAAGGCAGGTTCTTTTCTGGCATATCAGGTTCCTTTCTCTTAGATGTACCGGGTCAGGGCAGTTCCTCAATGAGGGCCATCAGCTCATCCAGCAAGGCCTCCTTGGGCACCTGCTTGATGACCTTCCCGTGGCGGAAAAGCAGCCCCTTCCCGTTCCCCCCGGCAATGCCCACGTCGGCGGCGGATGCCTCGCCGGGGCCGTTCACAGGGCAGCCCATGACGGCTACGGTGATGGGCTTTGTCACGGTTTTCAGGCGTTCCTCCACCGCCTGGGCCAGGGGGATGAGGTCGATCTTCGTCCGCCCGCAGGTGGGGCAGGCCACCAAGTCCGGCCCCTCTTTCCGCAGGCCGATGGCTTTCAGAATATCGCGGGCGGCGTAAATCTCCTCCACAGGGTCTGCCGTCAGCGTCACCCGCAGGGTGTCTCCAATGCCCAGGGCAAGCAGGCCGCCGATGCCGGCGGCGGATTTCAGCGTCCCCATGTGGGTGGTCCCCGCCTCGGTCACGCCCAGGTGCAGGGGGTAGTGGGACTGCTCGTGCATGAGCTGATAGGCCTGCATGGCAATGGGCACCGAGGAGGATTTCAGCGAGACGCAAATGTCGTCAAAGTCATAGCGGTTGAGCAGGGCGATGTGCCCAAAGGCAGAATCCACCAGAGCCTGGGGCGTCACACCGCCGTATTTCGCCAGCAGAGGCTTTTCCAGGGACCCGCCGTTGACCCCGATGCGGATGGGGATATGTTTCCGGGCGCAGGCCATGGCCACGGCCTTCACCCGGTCTGCCCCGCCGATGTTGCCGGGATTGATGCGGACCTTATCCGCCCCGGCCTCGATACACTCCAAGGCCAGACGATAGTCAAAGTGGATATCGACCACCAAAGGCAGGTCGATCTGTTCCTTGATGGCCCCCACGGCCTTGGCCGCCGCCATGTCCGGCACAGCCACCCGAACGATCTGGCACCCTGCCGCCGCCAGGCGGCGGATTTGGGCAACCGTCGCCGCCACGTCGCTGGTGGGGGTGTTCGTCATGGATTGGATGGTCACAGGAGCGCCCCCGCCCACGGGCACGCCCCCGACTAAAATCTGTTTCGTCATGTCTTACGTCACCAACTTCCAAATATCGCTGAAGGTCACCACGACCATCAGCAAAAGCAGCAGGGCAAAGCCCGCCCCATGGATCCAGGCCTCATACTTCGGGTCCAGTCTCCGCCCGGAGAGCAGCTGCCACACCTCCCCCACGATCAGCAGGAAGATGCGCCCGCCATCCAGGGCAGGCAGGGGCAGGAGGTTCATAATGGCCAGGTTCACGGCAATGAGGGCGATGATATAGCACACGTTCTGCATCCCGGCAGCCACACTGCCGCCCTGGCTCCCCGCCTGACCCAGGTAGGAGACGATGCCCACGGGGCCGGACATATCGTGCAGGCCCACCTGCCCCGTCACCAGCATGGCCAGGCCCGACCAGACGGCCCTGGCAAAATAGCCGCAGGTCTTCCAGCTCTGGACCAGCACGCTGGAGGCGGTGGCCTGTTCCTTGTCAAAATAGATGCCGTACATGGTCACGGTCTGTCCGTCCACCGTGTAGTCCTTGGGCGTCAGGGGCAGGTCGTTTAACACAACGGGTTCTCCGTCCCGCTCGACCACAAGGTCCAGCGTCTCCCCGCTGGCGGAAGCCAGCTGGGTGGAGACGTCCTGATAGACGGAAATTGTATGGCCGTTGATGGACAGGATCCGGTCCCCCACTTGCAGGCCGTCTGCCCCAGCGCAGGAAAAGCCCTCGGCAAACTCCCGGATGACGGGCACGGCATAGCTCCCCGCCGCCGTAAACAGCAGCGCTACCAGCAGAAACCCCGCCACAAAGTTCATAAAGGACCCGGCGGCCAGAATCACGAGCCGCCGCCAGGGGGCCTTGCTGGAAAAGGCGCGGGGGTCGTCGTTTGTCTCGTCCTCGCCCTCCATGGCGCAGTAGCCGCCCACGGGGAGCAGGCGGAGGGAATACTGCGTCTCCCCTTTTTGGAAGGAGACGAGAACAGGTCCCATGCCGATGGCGAACTCATTGACCTTGACCCCCAAGAGCTTGGCGGTGATGAAATGGCCCCACTCATGGACGGCGATGAGCAGCCCGAAGAGCAGGATGCCAACGATGATATAGAGCAAAACAACACCTCGTTTTTTCCGTGTCTCGGTTTACCGGCAGGCTTCCTCCGCCGCCGCGCGGGCGGCCCGGTCCGCCGCATACACGGCCTCCAGGGTCAGGGGCGCTCTGGGCACGGTGTCCAGGGCGTGCTCCACCACGCGGGCAATGTCCAAAAATCCGATCTCCCCCGCCAGGAAGCGGGCCACGGCGACCTCATTGGCTCCGTTTAGAATGGCCGGGGCCGTGCCCCCCTCCTTCGCCGCGCGAATGGCCAGGGCCAGGCAGCGGAACGTCTCCAGGTCCGGCTGGGCAAAGGTCAGATGCCCGGCGGTGAAGAGATCCAGCGGATCGGCAGGGCCTGGCACCCGGTCCGGCCAGGAGAGGGCATATTGGATGGGCAGGCGCATATCCGGGGCACCCAGCTGGGCGATCACGCTGTTGTCACAGTATTCCACGGCGGAGTGGACTATGCTCTCCCGGTGGATCAGGATGGTGATCTGCTCCGGGGGCACGGCGAAGAGGGACATCGCTTCTAACAGCTCCAAGCCCTTGTTCATCAGGGTCGCCGAGTCGATGGTGACTTTTGCGCCCATGGACCAGTTGGGGTGCTTGAGGGCGTCAGACGGGGTCACGCCTTCCAGCTCCGCCCGTGTCTTTCCGAAGAACGGTCCGCCGGAGGCGGTCAGCAGGATGCGCTTGAGCTCCGGGCGACAGCTTCCCTGCAAGCACTGGAAAATGGCGGAGTGCTCGGAATCCACCGGAACGATCTCCGCCCCCTTCTCCGTGGCCCGCGCCGTGACCAAGGGGCCGGCGCAGACCATCGTCTCTTTGTTGGCCAGGGCGATGCGCTTGCCGCCGTCGATGGCGGCAAGGGTCGGGGCCAGCCCCGCAATGCCCACCACCGCCGTCACGACGGTGTCCGCCTGGGGCAGGGCCGCGGCGGCTAAGACGCCCTCCTCCCCGCCCAGGACCTGAATGTCCGTGTCAGACAGCCGGGATGCCAAAGCAGCGGCGGCGGTGGGGTCCGCAGCCGCTGCCAGGATGGGATGAAACGCTCTGGCCTGCTGCTCCAGCAGGTCGATGTTGTGGTGGGCGGTGAGGGCCGCCACCCGGTGGCCGCAGGATGCGGCCACCTCTAAGGTCTGTGTACCGATGGAGCCGGTGGACCCCAACACAGACAGGGTTCTTGTCATCATAGGGTAAAACCTCACTTAAACGCAGGCAGCCAGCCGATGAGCAGCTCGATGAGCGGGGCGCAGAAGATCACGCTGTCGAAGCGGTCCAGCACGCCGCCGTGACCGGGGAAGATGTGGCCGAAGTCCTTGATCTTCCGGTTGCGCTTGACATAGGAAAAGGCCAGGTCGCCCACCTCGGTGATGACGCCGCCCAGAATGCCGTATACGGCCAGGAAGTAATAGTTGACCTCCACCTTTGTGATGAAGTGGAAGACGATGCCATAGACAATGGCAATGACAACACCTGTGATGAGTCCGCCGATGGACCCCTCCCACGTCTTCTTCGGAGAGAGATGCGGCACCATCTGGTGCTTCCCTAAAAACATGCCGGAGATCATCGCGCCCGCATCCACCACGAAGGGGAGCAGGATGGGCAGGAAGATATAGCTCGTCCGCAGCTCCAAGGCCCCCACCCGCACCACGGAGGAGAGGCAGTAGGAGATGACGAAGGCAAAGAAAAAGCCCGCGCCTACTTTGTCGATCTTTACCCGCAGGTGGCTGGCAAAGGCCTCGGCAAACACCGCCACCAAGTAGATGAGAAGCACCAGCAGGCCGATCCGCCGAGGCTCCCCAAAGTAGACCCAAAAGGGAATGGCCAGGGCGATGATGGCCGTATACAGGGAGATGCGGGGGTGGTTCATGCCGATGGCATGGAGGGCCTCATAGGTGCCGATGGCAGACAGCACGGCAATGAGCGCCGGGGTGACAGGGGCCGGCAGAACGAACAGCACCACCAGAATGATGGGCACGCCCACACAGGCCACGAGGATACGATTTTTCACGGTTTACACGCCTCCAAATCTGCGCTGACGCCGCTGATAGTCGATCAGCGCCTGGTCCAGCACGGCAGGACCGAAGTCGGGCCACAGCACATCGGTAAAATAAAACTCCGCATAGGCCGACTGCCACGGCAGGAAGTTGGACAGGCGAAGCTCGCCGCTGGGCCGGATGATCAGGTCCGGGTCCGGCACGCCCCGGCTGTCCAGGTAGCGGGAGAAGAGCTCGTCCGTCAGCGCCTCCGGGGTCTGGCGGCCCGCCTGCACGTCGGCGGCCCAGGCCTTGGCCGCCCGGAGGATCTCATCCCGGCCGCCGTAGTTTAAGCAGACGTTGACCTGAAAGCGGGTGCCATCCAGGGCGTCGCCCTCTTCCAGGGTCCGCAGGCAGAGGTCCCGCAGCTTGGGGGGCAGGCCCTCCAGATCGCCGAAGAAGTGGACACGGAAGCCGTCCCGTTCCATTTTCTCCAAGGCCTCCAGCAGATAGTTCTGCAAGAGGTTCATGATGGCGGAGACTTCCTCCATCGGCCGCTTCCAGTTCTCCGTAGAGAAGGCGTAGACCGTGAGGTACGGGATGCCCAGGTCCTTGCAGTAATAGGCGATGGTGCGGAAGCTCTCCGCCCCGGCTGCGTGACCGGCCGTGCGGGGCAGGCCACGCTTTTTGGCCCAGCGGCCGTTGCCGTCCATGATAATGCCCACATGCCGGGGCAGACGGGAGAGGTCCAGCCCCTCCCCTGTCCCCGGCTGCGAGTCCGTCTTTTTTCGATTCCAAAATGCCATAAGCTTATTGTTTCTTTTTATCCTTACTCGTTGTCTGACTGCCTTGCATCTGCGTGCAAAAACGCAGCTTACACGGCCATCAGTTCGGCTTCCTTCTTGGCGGTCAGCTCGTCGATCTCCTTGCAGCGCTTGTCGGTCATCTTCTGCATGGTCTCCTCGCACTCCTTCAGGTCGTCCTCGGTGATCTCAGACTTCTTCTTCATGGCCTTGAACTTTTCCATGGCGTCCCGGCGGATGTTGCGGATGGCGACCTTGCCGCCCTCGCCGTACTTCTTCACCTGCTTGGTCAGCTCCTTCCGGCGCTCCTCCGTCAGCTGGGGGAAGACCAGACGAATGACCTTACCGTCGTTCTGGGGGTTGATGCCCAGCTCGGAGATCAGCAGCGCCTTCTCAATGGCCTTGAGCAGGGTGCCGTCCCAGGGCTGGATGACCAGGGTGCGGGGATCGGGGGCGGAGATGGAGGCCACCTGGTTGATGGGGGTCTCGGTGCCGTAATACTCCACGGAAATTTTATCCAGCACGGAGGCGTTGGCGCGGCCGGCGCGGACGCCGCCAAAGTCGCTGATGACGACCTCCACGGTCTTCTTCATCTTGTGCTCGTACTCCTGATACATTTCTTTGATCATTTTTTCTCCTCCTCAACAATGGTGCCGATCTTCTCTCCCATCACAGCCCGCTGGATGTTCTGGGGGGCGGCCAGGGCAAAGATCATCACGGGGATGTGATGCTCCAGGGCCAGGGATGTCGCCGTCAGGTCCATCACCTGCAAGTGGTCGGCCAGGACCTGATCGTAGGTGATCGAGTCGTACTTGACGGCGTTGGGGTCCTTCTTGGGGTCGGCGCTGTACACGCCGTCGATGTTTTTGGCCAGCAGGATCATGTCGGCCTGGATCTCCGCCGCCCGCAACACAGCCGCCGTGTCGGTGGAGAAATAGGGGTTGCCGGTGCCCCCGGCAAAAATGACCACGCGGCCCGCGGCAAAATGCTCCTCAGCGGCGGCGCGGGAGGTGATCTGCCCCACAGGGCCCATGGGGATGGACGTGAGCACCCTGGCGGGCTGGCCGATCTGCTCCAGCACGTCCTGCACGGCCAGGCTGTTGATGACGGTGGCGAGCATCCCCATCTGGTCGGCGCGGGTACGCTCCATGTTGCCGCCCCCGTCCTTGGCGCCGCGCCAGAAGTTGCCGCCGCCGATGACCAGGCCCACCTGGACCCCCTGGGCCACGCAGGCCTTGATGACCTGGCCTACCTCCCGGACGAAGGCAAAGTCGATGCCCCGGCCCGGCTCACCGGCCAGGCCCTCTCCACTGATTTTCAATAAGATACGCTGATAGCTCGGTTTTTCCATTGGTATCTCCCCGCCCCGGCGGGAGCGGGCCTCCTTCCTCGCCCGTGCCTTGCTGGCCAACGGACATTCTCTTGGTGTTATTTTACTATAACTGGGCCGGTTTGCAAAGGGGTTGGGCGCAACTTTTTCAAAAAAGCGACGGCTTACAATTTCTTCCTGCTCCGAAAAAAGGATCGGCGGTCGGACTGCCTTTCTGTTGTCATATCGCCTAACCCGTCCCATTTAGCCTCCCCTAACCATTGTGCGATTTCGATAAAATCATGAATTTCCACCACAAGAGGCTTGACAAATCCCCCTTCGCGGGAGTAACGTGTTAGCAGACAAGTGAACAGCGATCTTCAGGGCAGGGTGCAATTCCCGATCGGCGGTACAGTCCGCGAGCCGCAAGGCAGGATTTGGTGTGATTCCAAAACCGACAGTGATAGTCTGGATGGAAGAAGATGTGACGAAACACGGGGAAGGCTGTCCCCTCTGTTTGTCGTGGATTGCTCTGGGATGATTTTTCATTTCAGAGTTTTTTGTCGGCAAATAGAAGCTGGGCAGGCTGCTCTGTGGGTCTTATAGAGCACGCTCAAAACACGCACTGGAGGTCAAAAACCAGCGCGTGTTTTTTTCTTTTCTCTCGGAGGTGGCGCAGCCATGACAGCACGAACAACAGACGAACAGTATATGGCCTTGGCCCTCGACCTGGCCCGCAAGGGCGCGGGCTGGACCAGCCCCAACCCCATGGTGGGGGCGGTCATCGTGAAGGATGGCCAAGTGATCGGCCAGGGGTACCACGCCAAATGCGGCGACCTCCACGCCGAGCGGGCCGCCTTGGCCAACTGCCACGGAGACCCCGCCGGGGCCACCATCTACGTAACGCTGGAGCCCTGCTGCCACCACGGCCGTCAGCCGCCCTGCACCGACGCGATCTTAGAAGCAGGCATCACCCGCGTGGTCGTCGGCTCCGGGGACCCCAACCCCCTGGTCGCCGGAAAGGGCCTGGACATCTTACGCAGCCACGGCGTCGCCGTGACCGAGGGCGTCTTGGACGCCGAGTGCAAAGCCCTCAACGATGTCTTTTTCCATTACATCCAGACCGGCCGCCCCTACGTCGTGCTGAAATACGCCATGACCCTGGACGGCAAGCTGGCCGCCTACACCGGGGCCTCCCAGTGGATCACCGGCGAGGAAGCCCGCCGCCACGTCCACACCCAGCGCAGCCGCTTCCGCTCCATCATGGTGGGCGTCGATACGGTCCTCGCGGACGACCCCCAGCTCACCTGCCGCATCGAGGGCGGTCGGAACCCCCTGCGGATCATCTGCGACTCGCACCTGCGCACCCCCCTCTCCGCCCAGGTCGTGCAGACCGCCAAAGAGGTCCCGACCTACCTGGCCACCTGCGTCACCCAGGAGCTGCGCCTGGCCCCCTACCGGGACCTGGGCTGCAACATCCTTCCCGTCCCGGAGCGCAGCGGCCACGTGGACTTAGACGCTCTCATGGCCCTGCTGGGCAAGATGGGTGTCGACAGCGTTCTCTTAGAGGGCGGAGCCACGCTCCACTGGGCCGCCGTGGAGGCGGGCCTGGTCCATAAAGTCCAGGCGTACATCGCCCCGAAAATTCTGGGCGGCAAGACCGCCAAGTCCCCCGTCGGGGGGCAGGGCTTTGCCCACCCCGACCAAGCTCTGATCCTCAAGTCCCCCGCCCTCACCCGGCTGGGTCAGGACATCTTGATCGAAAGCGAAGTAGAAAGCGAGGTGACGCCCTAAATGTTTACCGGCATCGTGGAAGAAATGGGCGTACTCAAGTCCATCCGCAAAGGCGCCCACAGCGCGATCCTGGAAATTCAGGCCAAGGTCGTGCTGGAGGACATTCATCTGGGCGACAGCATCGCCGTCAACGGCGTCTGCCTCACCGCCACCTCCTTCTCCCCCACCGGCTTTACCGCCGACGTGATGCACGAAACGCTGAACCGTTCCTCCCTGGCCTCCCTCCGCCCCGGCCACCGGGTCAATCTGGAGCGAGCCATGGCCGCCAACGGCCGCTTCGGCGGACACATCGTGGCCGGACACGTGGATGGGGTCGGTACCGTCCAGCGCATCGAAAAAGACGACAACGCCATCTGGTACACCATCGCCGCCGGGCCGGAGGTCCTCAAGTATGTGGTGGAAAAAGGCTCCATCACCATCGACGGCATCAGCCTCACCGTGGCCCGTGTGGACAGCCAGAGCTTTGCCATCTCCGCCATCCCCCACACCGTTTCCGTCACGGTCCTGGCCGACCGGAAGCCCGGCGACATTGTGAATCTCGAAACGGACATCATCGGAAAATACGTGGAGAAGCTCCTCCACTTCCCCCAGGAGGAAGCGGCCCCCGCGCCGAAGCAGTCCTCCGGCATCACCAAAGAATTTCTCACCCGCTACGGCTATTGACCATCGAAAGGAGCACCCTACTATGTTTCAGTACAACACCATCGAAGAAGCTCTGGAAGACCTGCGCCAGGGACGCATGATCCTCTGCACCGACGACCCCGACCGGGAAAACGAGGGCGACCTCATCTGCGCAGCCGAGTTTGCCACCACCGAAAACGTGAACTTCATGGCCACCCACGCCAAGGGCCTCATCTGCATGCCCATGTCCCTGGAATACGTCCGGAAGCTCCAGTTCCCCCAGATGGTCACCCGCAACACGGATAACCATGAGACGGCCTTCACCGTCTCCATCGACCATGTGGACACCACCACCGGCATCTCCGCCGCCGAGCGCTCCATCACCGCCATGAAGTGCGTGGACCCCGACGCCAAGCCAGAGGACTTCCGCCGCCCCGGCCACATGTTCCCCCTGCTGGCCAAGGAGCACGGCGTCCTGGAGCGCAACGGCCACACCGAGGCCACGGTAGACCTCATGCGTCTGGCCGGCCTGAAGGAAGTCGGCCTGTGCTGCGAGATCATGCGGGAAGACGGCACCATGATGCGGGCCTCCGAGCTGCAAAAAATGTCCCAGGAGTGGGGCCTCAAGTTCATCACCATCCGGGACCTGCAGGCCTATCGGAAGCGTCACGAGGTCCTGGTGGACCGCGTCACCGTGACCAAGATGCCCACCAAGTACGGTGACTTCATGGCCTACGGCTATGTGAACAAGCTCAACGGCCAGCACCACGTTGCCCTCGTGAAGGGCGACATCGGCGACGGGCAGGACATCCTCTGCCGCGTCCACTCCGAGTGCCTCACCGGCGATACCTTCGGCTCCCTGCGCTGCGACTGCGGCCAGCAGCTGGCCGCCGCCATGAGCCAGATCGAGGCTGAGGGCCGGGGCATCCTGCTGTACATGCGGCAAGAGGGCCGTGGCATCGGTCTCATCAACAAGCTCCGCGCCTACGCCCTTCAGGACGAGGGCATGGACACCCTGGAGGCCAACCTGGCCCTGGGCTTTGCCGGGGACCTGCGGGAGTATTACATCGGGGCACAGATCCTCCGGGACCTGGGTGCCAAGACCCTGCGCCTGCTGACCAACAACCCCGATAAGGTCTACCAGCTGGCCGACTTCGGCATGGAGATCAAGGAGCGCGTGCCCATCCAGATGCCCGCCACCACCCACGACCTGTTCTATCTCCAGACCAAGCAGAACAAGATGGGCCACATCCTGAACTACTAAGAAGTTACCCCATCCCTATCCATAAACCCAAAAAACGATCTGACGTATGATATAAGGAGGACAATTCCCATGAAGACTTTTGAAGGAAGCCTGGTAGCCAGCAACATCAAGGTGGCCATCGTCGCCGCCCGGTTCAACGAATTCATCACCTCGAAGCTCATCGGCGGTGCCATGGACGGCCTGAGCCGCCACGGCGTCCAGGAGGCCGACATCCACCTGGCCTGGGTGCCCGGTGCATTTGAGATCCCCCTGGTGGCTGCCAAGCTGGCGAACAGCGGCAAGTACGACGCCGTCATCTGCCTGGGTGCCGTCATCCGCGGCAGCACCAGCCACTATGACTACGTCTGCGCCGAGGTCTCCAAGGGCATTGCCACCGTCTCCCTCCAGGCTCAGATCCCCGTTCTCTTCGGCGTCCTGACCACCGACACCATCGAGCAGGCCATCGAGCGTGCCGGCACCAAGGCCGGCAACAAGGGCTATGACTGTGCCCTGAGCGCCGTGGAGATGGTCAACCTGATCCGCGAGATCGAAGCCTGAGAACACTCCCATTTCATTCTCTGACTTCTTTTCTCCCCATAAGACACAAGACCCGCCGAACATTCCCAGGTTCGGCGGGTCTTGCTTATTTTTTAGGAAATCAGATTCAGGCAGCCTCTGCTCTATCCAATTTGGCCTTCCACTTTTCCAGCAGCGGGAAGAACACGCCCCCCACCATGTTGCCCAGGGAGATGACCAAAATGCGAAGGAACGATTCCCCCGGCTGGTCATACAGGACGCCGGAAATGGACCAGTAGTACATATCCGCCACACTATGCTCCGTGCCGCACAGGATGAAGACGGACACACCCAGAAACAGCGCCAGGTACTTCCCCACCTCATGGGGATTCTTGGCATAGCCGTTCACGGCGATGAAGATGCAGATGTTGCACAGGATACCCAGGACGAAGAGGCCCAGGTAGGTGGCGCTCATCTTTCCGCCCACCAAAGCGGCGGCGGTGACATTGATGCCGGATTCTGCGCCCACCAGGCCGGTCAGGCTCTCCAGCCAGGCAATGAGCATGGCCCCCAGCAGGTTGCCCACCCAGAAGACGGCTAAGTCCCCAAGGTAAGCGGGCCAGGGATTGTCAAAGAGATAACAGGACTTCCCCGTAAACAAGGCATAGCCCCTGGTACACACGGTAAACAGGCCGATGGTAAACAGCAGCGCTCCCACGACGTTGCCGCCCGGAAAGGCGTCCTTCAGCCGCAGGAAGACTGTGCCGCCGATGCCGATGGAAAACCCGGCTAAGACGGCGTAGAGGAAGAGACCCCAGGTACGTTTCATTTGCTTGTTCCTCTCTCCGGCAGAGCCGGGTTTTTGCGATCGTTTTTAACGGGCTTCCGCCTCGCCGCCGGTGACGTGGTCGAAGATGACCTGCAGCAGTTCCTCTTTCCCCAGGCCCTTCTCGGCGGAGAAGGAGATCACGGGAGTGTCCTCGTCCAGCTCCAGCGTCTCGCGGATGCGGGCCAGGTTCGGCGCCCACTCGCTCTTTTTGATCTTGTCGTGCTTGTTGGCCACGACCACGAAGGGGCAGCCGGCGTTCTTGAACCACTGGGCCATGACGCAGTCGTCGGCGGTGGGCTTGTGGCGCAGGTCCACGATGAGCACGCCCAAGGTCATGAGGGACGTGTCAGCAAACCACTGCTCAATGAGCTTTCCCCACCTGGCCCGCTCCTGCTTGGAGACCTTGGCATAGCCATAGCCGGGCAGGTCCACCAGGTAGACCTTCTTGTCGATGAGGAAGTAGTTGATGTGGGTGGTCTTGCCGGGGGCGGAGCCGACGCGAGCCAGGTTTTTCCGGTTCAGAATGCGGTTGATGACCGAGGACTTGCCCACGTTGGACCGCCCGGCAAAGGCGATCTGCGGCAGCCGGTCCCGCGGGCAGTCGGATATTTTGGCGGCGGAGCGGATAAACTCCGCGTTCTGTGTGTTCACGCGCATGGTCATGTTCCTCCCTTACGCCTGGATCACGGCGGTCTGCGCCGGGGCAGCTTCCGTGGGCGTGGCGGTCAGCTCCTCTCCCTGCTCGGCCTGGGCCAGAGGCGGATGCTCCAAGGCGTGGGCCAGCACCTGGTCCACGTGAGAGACCGGGATAAAGTGCAGGGCACTGCGGACGGTCTGGTCGATCTCTTCCAGGTCGGCCTCGTTGTCCTGGGGAATGAGGACTGTGTGGATGCCGTTGCGGAGAGCCGCCATAGACTTCTCCCGCAGGCCGCCGATGGGCAGCACCCGGCCCCGCAGGGTCACCTCACCGGTCATGGCCACGTCACCCCGGACGGGGATGCCGGTGAGGGCGGAGACCATGGCCGTGGTGATGGTCACGCCGGCGGAGGGGCCGTCCTTGGGCACTGCGCCCTCCGGGAAGTGGATGTGGATGTCCTTTTCCTTGTAGAAGTCCGTGTCGATCCCCAGCTGGGCCGCCCGGCTGCGGATATAGGTGAAGGCCGCCCGTGCGGACTCCTTCATCACGTTGCCCAGGTTGCCGGTCAGCTCCACCTTGCCGGAACCAGGGACCACGTTGGCCTCGGCCTCCAGCAGGGTCCCGCCCACGGCGGTCCAGGCCAGACCGTTGACCAGGCCCACCTGATTCTCCAGGCCGTTCTTCTCCGGGTGATACTTCCGGGTACCCAGGAATTTTTCCAGGTTGTCCCCGGTCACATGGGCCTGCTTGTACTCCTCGGAGACAATGCCCATGGCAGCTTTTCGGCACAAGGCTCCGATCTCTCGCTCCAGCACACGGACGCCGGACTCGCGGGTGTAGGACACGATGGTCTCCCGGATGGCCGCGTCGGTCATCCGCACCTGGCTCTTCTTCAGGCCGTGGCGCTTGAGCTGCTTGGGCAGCAGGTAGCTCTTGGCGATCTGCAATTTTTCCTCGTCGGTGTAGCTTGGCAGCTCGATGACCTCCATCCGGTCCAGCAGGGGGCGCGGGATGGTCGAGGTGGTGTTGGCCGTCGTGATGAACAGCACGTCGGACAGGTCAAAGGGCAGCTCCACGAAATGGTCCCGGAAGGTGGCGTTCTGCTCTGCGTCCAGCACCTCCAGCAGCGCGGAGGCGGGGTCGCCCCGCATGTCGCTTCCCATCTTGTCGATCTCATCCAGCAAGATCAGCGGGTTTCTCGTGCCCGCCTGGCGCACGGCGTTGATGATGCGGCCGGGCATAGCCCCGACGTAGGTCTTCCGGTGGCCCCGGATGTCGGCCTCGTCGTGGACACCGCCCAGGGAGATGCGGGCCAGCTTCCGATTCAAGGCCCTGGCCATGGACATGCCGATGGAGGTCTTGCCCACGCCGGGAGGGCCAACCAGGCAGATGATCTGCCCCTTCAAATGGGGTGCCAGCTGCTTCACGGCCACAAACTCCAGGATGCGCTCCTTGACCTTTTCCAGGCCAAAGTGATCCGCATCCAAGATCTTTCGGGCGGCCGCGACGCTGGCCCGCTCCTTGGATGTCTTGGTCCAGGGCAGCTCCAAGCACACGTCCAGGTAGTTGCGCAGGACAGAGGCCTCGGCGGAGCCGTAGGGCTGCTTTTCCAGGTGCATGACCTCTTTCAGCAGCTTCTCCTCCACCTCTTCGGGCAGGCGGGCGTCCGCGATCTGGCGGCGATAGGCGGCGATCTCGTTGTCGCCGTCCTCCCCCAGCTCCTCCTGGATCACCCGTACCTGCTCCCGCAGGAAGGCGTCCTTCTGGTTCTGGGACATGTTCTCCTGGACCTGGCGCTGGATGTTCTGCTCCATCTCCAGGATCTCCACCTCCCGGTGGAGCAGCCGGTTCATGCGGTTGAGCCGGTTCACCGGGCGCTGGTCCTCCAGGATGGACTGCTTGTCCAGCACCCGCATGGAAACGTTCTGGGCGATGAAGTCCGCGATATAGCCGGGGTCCTCGCTGGACATGATGTTCATCAGCATCTCGGTGGTCGCGTTTTTGGGGGACAGCTCCGTGTAGCGGTCGAAGAGCTCATAGGCCCGGCGGATCACCGCCTCGGCCCGCAGGGAGTTGGGCTTTCCCTCGATGTGGACCTTCTCCTCCTCCACGGGGACGATCTTGCCCTCCAGATAAGGCTCGGTCTGGGTCATGGTCCGCAGGACGGCCCGGCGCTGGCCCTCCACCATGACCCGGACGGTCTTACCGGGCAGGCGCAGGATCTGGCGCACCTGGGCGATGGTGCCCGCGGAGAAAAGATCCTTTTTCTCCGGCTCCTCCACCCGGATGTCCTTCTGGGCCACCAGGAAGACGGGGCTGTTGGTGGACATGGCCTCCTCCACCGCCTTCACCGAGGCCTCCCGGCCCACGTCAAAGTGGACCATCATCTTGGGGTAGACCACCAGGCCCCGCAGGGCCAGGACGGGCATCGTGATGGGGTCCGGGTCGTAAAACGGTGTTTCGTTCTTTGCTTCTTCAGACATAGGGATCCACTTCCTTTCCGGCAGCAAGCGCTGCGGGGTCCGGCCCGTTTTGTCCCAAAACAAAAGGGCCGGAAACTATGGCAAGAGGGCGGAGAAGTTTCCCCCTCCGCCCTGCTGTGTCGTTTCGGTTGTTGGGTCTGGGTCAGCCGACGCTGTCCTGGTGGGCCAGGCCACCGCTCTGGGCCTGCAAGGCCGCAGCGCCCAGCTTGTGGCGGGGCGGCCGTTCCGGGTCCCGGATGATCTGGGGGGGCTGGCCGTCCTTCACGCTCTCCGGGGTAATGTCCACCTCGGTGATGGTGCCGTCGGAAGGGATGTCATACATGACCTGGGTCATGACGCCCTCCAGCACGGCCCGCAGCCCTCTGGCGCCGATGCCGCGCTCGACGGACTTGTCCGCCACGGCCTCCAGGGCGCCGGGGGTAAAGACCAGCTTCACGTCGTCGTATTCCAGCAGCTTCTGATACTGCTTGACCAAAGCGTTCTTCGGCTCGGTCAGGATGCGCACCAGGTCCTCCCGGCTCAGGGGGGAGAGGGCGGTGATGGCCGGCAGACGGCCCACCAGTTCGGGGATGATGCCGAACTTGAGCAGGTCGTGGGGCTGGATCTGCTTGAGCACGTCCCGCCGTTCCAGCTCGGCCTTGCTCATGATCTCGGCGCCGAAGCCGATGCCCTTCTGGTTGATGCGCTTTTCGATGATCTTCTCCACGCCGTCGAATGCGCCGCCGCAGATGAAGAGGATGTTCTTCGTGTTCACCTGGATAAACTCCTGGTGGGGATGCTTGCGGCCGCCCTGGGGGGGGACATTGGCCACAGTGCCCTCTAAGATCTTCAGCAGGGCCTGCTGCACGCCCTCGCCGGAAACATCGCGGGTGATGGAGGTATTTTCGCTCTTTCGGGCGATCTTATCCATCTCGTCGATGTAAATGATGCCGCGCTCCGCCTGCTCGATGTCGTAGTCGGCGGCCTGGACCAGGCGCAGGAGGATGTTCTCCACGTCGTCGCCCACGTAGCCGGCCTCGGTGAGGGTGGTGGCATCGGCGATGGCAAAGGGTACGTTCAGGATCTTGGCCAGGGTCTGGGCCAGCAGGGTCTTGCCGCTGCCGGTGGGGCCGATGAGCAGGATGTTGCTCTTTTGCAGCTCCACGTCGTCGCCGCCGCCGAAATAGATCCGTTTATAGTGGTTGTACACCGCCACGGACAGGGCGACCTTCGCCGTATCCTGCCCGATGACATATTCGTCCAGATATGCCTTGATCTCACGGGGGGTGGGGATGGTGTCTGGCATATCGGGGTCGATCATCTGCCCCTCCGGCGGCGTCATGTTCTCCAGAATATCCATGCACAGGTGGACACACTCATTGCAGATGTACGCGCCGGGTCCGGCAATGATCTTGGCCACCTGGTCCTGGTGCTTGCCGCAGAAGGAGCAGCGAATGGCTCGTTTTTCATCGTTTTTGGACAAAACCGTTTCACCTCTTTCTGACGCAGGAAAAAGGGGGACGCCTGCGCCCCCCTTGGTTTCCTGTCTCGATCAGCGCTTATCGATCACTTTGTCGATCAGGCCATATTCCATGGCCTCCTGCGCGGACATGAAATTGTCGCGCTCGCAGTCTGCGGTGACCACATCCAGGGGCTTGCCGGTGTTTTCCGAAAGAATGTGGTTCATGCGCTTTTTGATCACTTCCAGGCGCTTGAGATGGATCGCCATGTCCGTGATCTGGCCCTGGGTGCCGGCGGAGGGCTGGTGGATCATGATCTCCGCGTTGGGCAGCGCCATGCGCTTGCCCTTGGTCCCTGCGGCCAGCAGGAACGCGCCCATGCTGGCTGCCATGCCGATGCAGATGGTGGAAACGTCGCACTTGATATACTGCATGGTGTCATAGATGGCCATGCCGGCAGTGACGGAACCACCGGGGCTGTTGATATAGAACTGGATGTCCTGGTCGGGGTTCTGGGACTCCAGGTACAGCAGCTGGGCCACGATGAGGCTGGCGGTGGTATCATTGACCTCTTCCGAGAGGAAGATGATCCGGTCATTGAGCAGACGGGAGAAAATATCGTAGGAACGCTCTCCCCGGTTGGTCTGCTCCACTACATAGGGCACTAAACTCATTAGCTTGATCTCCTTTTCCATTCAGAGCAAAGTATGCCCGCCTGACGGAAAATTATTCCTCACCCTTGGGCTCTTCAGCCTTCTTCTTGCGGGTGGTCTTCTTGGGGGCTTCCTCGCCCTCTTCGGTGGTCTTCTTGGCTCTGGTCTTCTTGGCGGCGGGCTTCTTCTCCTCGCCGTCGGCGGTCTCCTCGGTCTTCTTCTTGCGGGTGGTCTTCTTGGGCTTCTC
This sequence comes from Clostridiales bacterium, assembly GCA_004556345.1. GTDB lineage: Bacteria > Bacillota > Clostridia > Oscillospirales > Oscillospiraceae > Evtepia. The sequence continues at coordinate 47,963 of SFHQ01000006.1, forward strand.
CTCTGCCTTCTCCTCGGCAGGCTCGTCCTTGGTGACCTCGGTGACCTTGATCTCGCCGGACTCTTCGTCGGCGGTGATCAGGTGGGGCTTGGCCTCGGCAGCCACGGCGGCCATGGCGCGGTCGCGGGCCAGGTCGACCTTCAGGCCGTTCTTGTCCAGCCCCTCGATGACGCGCTCATAGGGCACGTTCAGGTTGGCAGCGGCCTTCTTGATCTCCTCGTCCACGTCCTCGTCGGAGACGGTGATGCCCTCGGCGGCGACCACGGCGTCCAGAGCCAGCTGCTGCTTGATCTGCATCTCGGCAGGCTCCTTCAGGTCGCTGCGCAGCTTGTCCATGTCCATCTGCATGTACTGCAGGTACATCTCCAGGCTGATGCCCTGCTGCTCCAGGCGGGCAGCGTAGTTGTTCATCAGGCTGTCGATCTGGGCGTTCACCATAGCCTCAGGCAGCTCGATGTCGATCTGGTCGCACAGCTGGCCCAGCAGAGCCTGGCGGAACTTGGCCTCGCTCTGGGCCATGTTGCGGTCGATGATCTTCTGCTTCAGGTCATCCTTAAACTCTGCCAGGGTGTCGAACTCGGACACATCCTTGGCAAACTCGTCGTCGATGGTGGGGACCTTCTTCTCCTTGACCTCGATGCACTTGACGGTGAACTGGACGGGCTTGCCGGCCAGGTCCTCTGCGTGATAGTTCTCAGGGAAGGTCAGGTCGATGGTCTTCTCGTCGCCGGCCTTCATGCCCACGACGCCTTCCTCGAAGCCGGGGATGAAGGTGTGGGAGCCCAGGGCCAGCTCATAGCCCTTGGCAGCGCCGCCGTCGAAGGGCACGCCGTCCTTGCGGCCTTCATAGTCCATGACCATGCTGTCGCCCAGTTCGGCGGCACGGTCCACAGGCTCCAGCTGGGTAGCGCGGTCAACGAACTGCTTCAGCTCGTTCTCCACGGAGGTCTCGGTAACGGTGGGCAGGACCTTGTCGGCCTCCAGGCCCTTATACTGCTTCAGGGTAACAACGGGACGAACGGTCACGGTTGCCTTAAAGGTAAAGCCCTCCTTCCCCAGAGACAGGATCTCCACCTGGGGGGGAGCCACAAAGTCCAGGCCCTTTTCCACGATGGCGTCCTGGCAAGCCTGGGGATAGATCTCCTCCACGGCGTCTTCATAGAACACACCGGCGCCATACATGCCCTCGATGACTTTACGGGGGGCCTTGCCCTTCCGGAAACCAGGCACGGAGATGTTGCCGCGGCTCTTACGATAGGCCTGATCCAGGCCAGCCTCGAACTCCTCCTGGCCGACCTCGATGGTCAGCTCGACCTGAAACTTCTCTTTGTTTTCAACAACGCTCTTGACATTCATGTCCTTTTTCCTCCTGTGAAATGCCGTTTTTGGGCGCGAGGGCCTCGAAAAGGGCATCGTATTGCAGTATATATAGGCTATCTTATCAGATTCTGATCCGAATTACCAGCCTTTTTTTCTTTAATCTAAGATTTTTTCCGGTTGGAAGTTGAGATAGTCCGCCGAGACCAGCCGGTAGGCCACGCCGTTCCAGGTGCTCTGCACCGCTCGGCGCAGGCTTTTCCCGTGGAGGTGGCCATAGTAGCAGGTGGTCACGCCGTACTGGGTCAGAAGGTCCAGCACCGGCGGACACCGGTAGCCCTTGAAGATGGGGGGGTAGTGGAGAAAGCACAGCTTTTCCTTGTCTCCGGCGGCTTTCAGGGACGTCTCTAAGCGCCCCACCTCCCGGTTTAAGATCTTCTCGTTCTGGGCCTTGTCCGGCCCCTCCTCTTCAAAGAACCAGCCCCGGCTGCCACACAGGGCTACGTTACCATAAAAATAACAGGTATTGTGTAGAATTTTGAGGCTCGTGAACCCCTTTTCCTCAAAAAAGCGGGTCATCTTCGCCATGCTGTTCCACCAGTAGTCGTGGTTGCCCTTGAGCAGGATCTTGGTGCCGGGCCAGGCGTCCAGCCAGGCGAAGTCTGCCTCGGCCTCCTCCAGACTCATGCCCCAGGAGATGTCGCCGGGGATGACCAGGGTGTCCTCCGGCCGCAGGATCGAAAATCCCTCGGCCAGCTTGTCCAGATACCCCTGCCACACCCCACCGAAGACATCCATGGGCTTGTTCACCGACAGAGACAGGTGGGTATCGCCAAGGGTATACAGTGCCACAGGTGCCTCCTTACTTCAGCATCTCCAGCACCACGTCCTCCATCTTCTCCTTGTCCACGCTCTCGGTGAAGCGCACGGCCTTGTTCCGCAGGGAGGCCAGGGGCACAGGGGCGGGGCGGTTCGTGGTCTGGGAGAGCTGGTCCAGGGCGTCGATGCCGTCCTGGACCTCGGCCACGCCCAGGCTGTGCAGCACGCTGTCGCAGAACTTGAAGGGGCTGGCGGTGGAGACGAAGACGGTCTTGTTGGTGTCGCCGGTCTCCCGGCGGTACTTCTCCATCACGTCGTAAGCCACAGCGGTGTGGGGATCGATGAGGTAGTTGTACTTCTTCCAGACCTCGGCGATGACCTTGCCGGTCTCCTCCTCGCTGCAGAAGCCGCCGTAGAAATCGGACTTGAGCTTTGCCTTGATCTCGTCGGAGACCGTATAGCCGCCGTGCTTGTTCAGCTGCTGCATGTAGTCGGCCACCAGCTTGTCGTCCTGGCCGGACAGAGCAAAGAGCAGGCGCTCCAGATTGCTGGAGACCAGGATGTCCATGGAGGGAGACATGGTGGTGTGGAAGGGGCGGTTGCGGTCATAGGTGCCGGTAGCCAGGAAGTCGGTCAGCACGTTGTTGCTGTTGGAGGCGCAGATGAGCTTGCCCACGGGCAGGCCCATCTGACCGGCGTACCAGCAGGCCAGGATATTGCCGAAGTTGCCGGTGGGCACGCAGTAGTTGACCTTCTCGCCCATTTGGATCTTGCCCAGGTTCAGCAGGTCGCAGTAGGCGGAGATGTAATAGACCAGCTGCGGCAGGATCCGGCCCCAGTTGATGGAGTTGGCAGAGGACAGGAAGTAGCCCCGCTTTGCCAGATCGTCCCGCAGACGCTCGTCGGAGAAGAGGGTCTTCACGCCGGTCTGGGCATCGTCGAAGTTGCCGTGGACGGCGCACACGCCGACGTTGCCGCCCTCCTGGGTCTGCATCTGCAAGGCCTGGACCTTGGACACGCCGTCCTTGGGATAAAAGACCAGGATCTTGGTGCCCTTCACGTCCTTAAAGCCTTCCAGCGCAGCCTTGCCGGTGTCGCCGGAGGTGGCCACCAGGATGCAGACGGTCTTCTTCTCGTTGTTCTTCACCAGGGAAGCAGACAGCAGGTGGGGCAGGATCTGCAAAGCCATGTCCTTAAAGGCAGAGGTGGGGCCATGCCACAGCTCCAGGCAGTAGGTGTCGTCGTTCAGAGGATGCAGGGGGGCGACCTTGGGGTCGTCAAACTTGGTGCTGGCATACCCGGCCTCGGTGAAGGAAGTCAGTTCTTCCTCGGAGAAGTTGTCCAGGAACAGCTTCATCACGGCCACGGCCCGCTGGGCGTAGGTCTTGCCGCGCAGGTCCTCCAGCATCTCCGGGGTCAGCTTGGGGAAGACTTCGGGGGTCAGCAGACCGCCGTCGTCGGCCAGACCCTGGGCGATGGTCTCGCTGGCAGACAGGAACACGTTCTTATTTCGGGTGCTTACATACTTCATCGTATTCACAACCTTTGCTTAGGATTTTTTTAGAATAGAGCTTGGTGTCTTGAACTATGACTCCGCTTCAAAAAGCGTTCTCTAAATGATAGATGGTGGGCAGCACCGTCTCCACCCCCTGGGGGGCGTAGACCTCGACCACATCGAACCGGGGCTGCAGCCGCGACGGGTGCTGGGAAAGATAGCGCAGGGCGGCCGTCCTCACCTTCCGCTGCTTGGCCGGGGTCACGGATTCCCGCGCCTGGGCCAGGTCCGCGTCCTTGCGGAGCTTGACCTCTACGAAGCAGAGATACGGCTCTCGGACAAGGATCAGGTCGATCTCCCCTTCCCGGCAGCGAAAGCGGGTGTCCAGCAGGCGGTAGCCCTGCCCTTGCAGGTACTCCGCCGCCTTCCGCTCGCCCCACTGGCCCAGGCCGGAGTGGTCTCCTCCCCGGCTGCTCACAGTTTTTTGAGAAACGTCTTGCGGTGGATCGGGCACGGCCCATACTCCCGCAGGCGTTCGTAATGGAGCTTGGTGGGGTAGCCCTTGTGTTTTTCAAAGGCGTACTGGGGGTAGCGTTCGGCCATTTCGATCATATAATGATCTCTGGCGACCTTGGCCAGGATGGACGCGGCGGCAATGGACGCGCTTTTCCCATCTCCCTTCACCACCGTCTCGTTGGGGGTCGTGATGCCGTTGGAGCGGTTGCCGTCGATCAGCGCCAGGTCCGGGGAAACAGACAGGCCGTCCATGGCCCGCTGCATGGCCAGCATCCGGGCGTTCAAAATATTGAGGGCGTCGATCTCCTCCGCCTCCGCCCAGGCGATGGACCAGGCCACGGCCTCGTCCCGGATGAGGTCATATAAAACCTCCCGGCGTTTCTCCGTGACTTTTTTGGAGTCCCCCAGCCACTGATGGGTCCAGCCCTTGGGCAGGATCACAGCCCCGGCATAGACTCGCCCGGCCAGCGGACCGGCGCCCGCCTCGTCCACGCCGCAGATGGTCTGGATGCCCTGGGCAAAGCGTTCGGTTTCGATGGCCCACAGGTCAGGCTGTTCCATGGTCGTCCTCCTCCCGTTCCAGGTCTTCGGGCAGCTCCAGGGTGATGCGGCCCATTTTCCCGGCCCGGAACTCGTCCAGCAGGATGTTCGCCATGCGCTCTAAGTCCACCTCGCCGCCGGAGATGAGAAAGCCGCGCTTTCTGGCCCCGGCCTCCAGCAGGTCCCAGCCGCTCATGCCCTCTTCGGGAATGATCTTGAACCGGGCCGTCAAGGACTCCGGCTTGCGCTGGGCCAGCAGGAGGATGAGGTGGCAGGCCAGGGTCTCCACGTCCATGATGGCGTCCCGCACAGCCCCGGTGAAGGCCAGGTGCAGACCGATCGTCTCATCCTCAAACTTGGGCCACAGAATACCGGGGGTATCCAGCAGCTCCAGGCCCTGGTCCACGGTGATCCACTGCTTGCCGCGGGTCACGCCGGGGCGGTCGCCGGCCTTGGCCGACTTTTTCTTGGCAACTTTATTGATGAAGGTGGACTTGCCCACGTTGGGGATGCCCACGACCATGGCCCGCACCGGGCGGCCCACCTGGCCCTTTTCCTTCCACCGGGCGATCTGTTCCTTCAGCGCTCCGCGCATGACGGGGGAGAACTGCTTCACCCCTGCCCCGCTGCGGGCGTCGCACTCCAGCACAGAGATGCCCTTGCTGCGGAAGTAGGCAGCCCACTGCTTGCTGGCGGCGGGGTCGGCCTGGTCGGCCCGGTTGAGGATAATCACGCGAGGCTTGCTGCCCACCAAGTCGTCGATGTCCGGGTTCCGGCTGGCGATGGGGATGCGGGCGTCGATGACCTCCGCCACCACGTCCACGTATTTGAGGTTTTCCCCGATCATCCGCCGGGTCTTGGTCATGTGGCCGGGATACCACTGGATGTTCATGGGCTGGTCCTCTCCTTTCCTGGCCGGGGGCGCACCCGCTTCGGCCTTGTATGATTCAGAACTAACTGTATAGTATACACGGTTTTTCCCGCCCTGAAAAGACTTTCCAGATAGAAAAGGCAGGAAATATCACGGCCCGCTTTGGAAGAACTTGAAAAGAGGGAGCGCACCAGGCGCTCCCTCTTTCAAATGTCTCAAATCAAAGCTTTTCCTTGACCTTAGCAGCCTTACCCACGCGGTCACGCAGATAGTACAGCTTAGCCCGGCGGACCTTACCTCTACGGACGGTCTCGACCTTTTCGATCACAGGGCTGTAGAGGGGGAAGACCTTCTCCACGCCGACGCCGTAAGAGATGCGGCGGACGGTGAAGGTCTCGTGGATACCGCCGTGCTTCTTGGCAATGACGGTGCCCTCGAACACCTGGATACGCTCACGGTTGCCTTCCTTGACGCGCAGGTGGACACGCACGGTGTCGCCCACGTTGACTGCGGGGGCAGCCTTCTCAGGCATGTTCTTCTCAATAAAGCTCTTCATAAGATCCATAGTCTGTTTCTCCTCCTGTTATACAGGTGTTCGTGAGGCCATTGTGCCAAAGCTCCTTCGCCCGGCGCCCCAGAGGACCACCCTTTTTACAATAGACCGTGAAGTATTCTAGCAGGTATCGCCACGGATTGCAAGGGAAATCTGCAAATTTTTTGCTCAGTTTTTGTTCTTCTCTTTCATCACCCGGTCATACAGGGCTTTCCGGGAGAGATTGCAGACCCCCGCCGCTTCCTTCACGGCGTCCCGCGCAGACATGCCCTGCTCCTGTAACTTGGCAACCATCGCCAGGCCGTCCTCTAACGTATACTCCTCCTGGGCCTTGGGCGGGGCTCCCTCGATGACCAGCACAAACTCTCCCTTGGGCGGGTTCTCGGCGTAGTGACGGGCGGCCTCGCCCAGGGTCGTGCGGCGGACCTCCTCATGGAGCTTGGTCAGCTCCCGGCAGAGGGCCACGCGGCGGTCCGGGCCGAAGGCGGCGTAGAGATCGTCCAGCGTCGCCCGAAGCTTATGGGGGGCCTCGTGAAAGACCATGGTGCGCTCCTCATGCTTCAGGCTTTCCAGGTGGGCCTTACGATTCTTCTTGTTCATCGCCAAAAAGCCCTCAAAGGTAAAGCGTCCCGTGGGCAGGCCGGACACAGCCAAAGCGTTCACAAAGGCGCAGGCCCCCGGGATCGCCACCACGGGAATGTCCTGGGCGGCGCACTGGGCCACCAGCTCCTCCCCCGGGTCGCTGATGGCAGGGGTCCCGGCGTCCGTGACCAGGGCGCAGCTCTCGCCGGCCAGCAGGCGGTCCACCAATTCATCCCCGCGGGTGTCGGCGTTGTGGCGGTAATAGCTCACCATGGGTTTCTTGATGCCCAGGTGGTTGAGCAGCTTCACCGTCACGCGGGTGTCCTCGGCGGCGATGAAGTCCACCGTCTCCAACGTCTCCGCCGCCCTGGGCGAAACATCCCCCAGGTTCCCAATGGGGGTGGCGACCAGATACAGCGTCCCAGCCATGGCAATGTCCTCCTTCTCTGTTCTCTATGTCAGTCGATCTTCTGTTTGGTAGTGGGTCGGCAGGATGTCCAGCCCCGGCCCGCCCTCCTTCACCGCCTCCACTAAGACGGCATAGGGCGCTTTCGTCCGGTGGTAGGATAAGAGCTGCATCCGCTTCGGCTCCAGCCGGGCCTTTTGCAGGGCGGCAAACAGCTCCGCCAGCCGCTCCGGGCGATAGACCAGCGCAAACCGCCCGCCTGTGCGGGTCAAGCGCCCCGCCGTCCGGCAGAGGTCCTCCACGGAACAGGTGTCGTCCATTCGCGCCTGCCCGCCGGATCTTCCGGACCCCGCTCGGAAATAGGGCGGGTTGGACAGGACCAGATGAAACTGGTCGCCCCGGAGCAGGCTTTTCTCCCGCAGGTCCCCGGTCAGGATCGTCCCGGAGAGGGCATTGTCCGCCAGATTCTTCCGGGCCAGCTCCGCTGCCGTGGGGTCCAGCTCGATGCCCACCCGCGTTAAATTTTCTTCCCGCTGGGCCGTCAGCAAGAGCAGGGACCCCACGCCGCACCCCAGGTCGCACACAGTCCATTTGGGCCGCAGGGTGCAGAACCCCGCCAGCAGCACGCTGTCCCGCCCTAGCTTGAAGCAGGCATCGGACTGGGTGAGCTGATACTTCCCCAGATATTCTACCGACGTCACGCCTTTCCCTCCTGCTGCTCCATCTGGCGCAGCTGCTGTAAGAACCAGCGGACCATGCGCCCGGTCATGCCCCAGATAAAATGTCCCTGATACTCGTAGATGGGCACGTTCATATAGCCCTTTCGCCAGGGATAGGTCTTGGGGAAGCCGATGCGCTCATAGGGAAAATCATCGTCCACTTTTGCCGAGACCACATAGCGGTAGACCTCCTCTTTGTAATTCAGCAGATAGTCCACCGGGACGAAGAACACGTTTTTGACCTCCGCTGCGCTGGCCTTGAGCCGCGCCGCGCCGGCGGCGCTGATCTCGGCCAGGAAGGGATAGACCACCCGGTCGCTGATGTCCTGCATCAGGTCCAGCGGGGCCAGCACCCGGATCTCCTCCGGGGGGATGCCGATCTCCTCCCAGGTCTCCCGCAGGGCGGTCTCCCTGGGGGTCTCCCCGTGTTCTCTTCGGCCGCCGGGGAAGCAGACCTCGCCGGGCTGGTGGCCCACCAGCGTATCGGCCCGCGTCTCAAAGAGCAAGCAGCGCTGCCCCTCCCACTGGACCAGGGGGACCAGGATCGCATACTCCCCCGCCGCCTCCTGAAGCCCCAGCTCCCGGTGGCTGAAATAGTCTTTTATCTCTTCGATGGTCATACACAGACTCCTTTCCCCCGGCGCTCAGGATTCGGGGACGGTGAATTTGGCCAGGGGGTCCTCCTCCTGCCAGAGGACGGCCTTTCCCTGGACCAGGCTGGCGGCCACGTCGATGAGCCGCTGGTTTCGGCTGCCCCGGAAGTGCAGCTCGTAAGACTTTTGGTCCTGCAAAAAGGGGCCGTCTACCAGCACGTCCGTCTCTTGCAAAAGCGCCGTCCAGTCCGCTCGCCCGGCGTCCCGCAGGTGCTCGAAGAGATAGCCGGTGTAGGTCCAGACGGTCAGGCCCAGGCCGTGGGCGGCCTTCGCCAGGGCCGCGCAGTCCGCCGCCTGGGCAAAGGGCTCTCCGCCGGATAAGGTCAGCCCCGCCATAAGAGGATTCTTTGTCAGCTCCTCCACCAGCGCCGCCACGGAGACTTCCCGGCCCCCTGCCGGGTCGTGGGTGCCGGGATTGTGGCAGCCCGGACAGCGGTGGGGACAGCCCTGGGTAAATACCGTGAAGCGAAGCCCCTGGCCGTCTACAATGGAGTCATGGACTGTGTTGGCGATCCGCATGCGACCTCCCCCTTACACATCAAAATAGCTTTCAAATAGCTTTCGTATGATACCACACTTTCCCGCCCGGAGCAAGCCTGCCCGCCCCGTTTCCAAACGCTTTGCTTTCGTATAGCACAGGACGGGAGCAAAGGGAAACCTAACCTTTGGTTAATTGGGTTTTCCACCGTTTCCCGGTAAACTGAGAAAAAGGAGGTTTATCGCCATGAAACAGAAACGACTTTTTTCCCTCTTGCTGGCTGCCGGGCTCTGCGTCAGCCTGGCCGCCTGCGGCGGGACCGACGACACGGCAGACGACCCCGTCACCGAACCGGACCAGGAGCCCACCGGCTACACCGCCGAAGAGCTGGGCCAGGACGACTTCACCCCCGCCACCCTGGCAGAGGTCAACGGCACCTGGGTCGATGGCTACGGGGCCGTCCTCCAGATCAACGCCGACGCGGAGAGCTACCTCTACCGCACCGACGAAGGCCGGGTGGGCCAGGGTTGGGTCCGGGACGCCGACGGCGAGGCCTGGCTCAACTTCAACCGCTACCAGCATCTCTTTGAGCTATCAGACGACGGCAACACCATCTACATCCACCCCCTGGACAGCGAAATGGAGGATTCCCCACCCGACGCGGACACGGAGACCCTCTTCTACGAGACCTTCACCCGCGACGACACCGCCGACCCCGGCCAGTGGACCCTGGATGAACTGGACGGCAACTGGGTGGGCGAGGACGGCTCCACCATCTCCATCGACGCCGACAACTATACCTACGAAGCCCAGTGCGAGGAGACCGGCTCCACCGGCGACATCACCGAGGACGAAGACGGCCGGGGCATCTACCTCTACCTCAACGGCCACGGCTTCCTCATCCCCGACGCCGAGCGCAACACCTTCACCATCCAGTTCGTCGCCGCCGACTTCCAGATGCCCGACGGCAACTATGAGACGACCTATTCCCGCGCTTGAACCGCACAAAACGCACAGAAAAGAGACAGGCCGCAGCCTGTCTCTTTTTTGGTCACTTGGTTTCTGGTGCTTGCCGTTGCGGAGACTTACTTCTCCAGGGCGGCCCAGTCGCGGGTCTCGCGCATGCTCTCCCACGTTTCGTGGGTGCCGTCCTTCTTCAGCTTCTGATAGTGGCTGTTGGTGGCTTCCTGGACAGCCAGGTAGAACCAAGCGCTCTCGTTCTGGTTGTCGGGCCAGGTCTTCATGTCCTTGTGCAGATCATCCTTCGTCTCAGGCAGGCGCTTGAGCACGCGGTTGACCAGGGTCATGGTCTCGGCGCGGGTGATCTTCTGGTCTGGCTTGAAAGAACCGTCCTCATAGCCCTTGATCCAACCGTGGTTGGCGGCGATGCTGATCTCGTCCTTGGCCCAGTGGCTGGACACATCGGAGAAGGTCGCAGGCGTCTTGTCGCCGTCCGGG